>DAOVZV010000176.1 GCA_030634925.1 Sulfurovum sp. | reverse complement strand
CCCTTTGGATAAGTTAAATCCAAATCTAAATGAGCAAACTGTTTATAGTTTTGAATAGTTAGTTTTTTTATTTTCATACTATTATAATTCGGTATAGATAGCTATAGGGTCTATCATAATTTCATTTTCTAGTTTGCCTGTAAAAGATAATTTTACTTCATTTTGTTGTAAAACAGCATTCATTAACGCAATTTTAAAGTTATTACTAGGATTTTCTTTCATAGTTCTTTTATTCAATTTTTGATACTGTGTTACTATACCAAAAATTGTAAACTCTTTTTCCGTTTTTTGTCCATATTTTTTAATAACTAATTTTTTATCTTCTCTCAAATATTTTTCATTTAAATTAGTAGAAAATAGATTATCATTATATTCTAACTGTATCTCTAATTGATTTCCAAAGCCAAAGTCCAATAAGTATCCTAAATCTTTTAAAAATTGTTCATCCATTGTAGTTGCTTCATTTTGTATGATTTGGTTAATTGATGATTTTTCTTTTTTTGTAGATTTTTTATTTAGCGAAGCTCTTAATTGAACTCCTATTAAAGAATTAGCCATTTTATTATGCTCTTTTATTGATTTAGATAGATTCTCAATATCATTAAAAATAACTTTTCCAGTAATTTTTATAAATGACTTTGAACCAATACTATTTATAAAATTTTCAGTTTTATTTATATCAAGAACTTTATCATTCTCAATTAAATGCTTCTCAAAAACAGTATAAGAATAATCATGTAAATATTTTTTTTCTTGTGTTGTGTCATTCTTTTTTAAAATATCAGCAAGTACTTTACCCTCTCCTAACTTTTCAAGAACATTGGATTCGGTTTCTTCATTAGAACTATTAGATACATATTCCGTAATACCTTCAAAAATCTGAGAAGAGAGTGAGTACATTTTGTATTCATCTAAGTAGATAAAATTTTTAATCATTTTTAATTCCTTGATTTATTATTTTTATAAAATATATAAAATTAAGAGAATAGTATAACCATGAAAAAATAAAAAAACGATGATTTTCAATAAAATTTTATACCATCAAAAGAGCAATAATCCTCAAAAAACAACTATTAAGAGAATTTATAGTAAAATACACCTCCAAAATTCTTGCTCATTTTTGGACGGTGCTGTGCATTGTGATTATGGGCTATCAAACCACAAGGAAACAATATGACATGTTATGAAACACTGTTTGTAATCAAACCTACGCTTACAGACGAAGAGACAGCTGAACAAGTTGCAAAAGTGACTGAAATACTAGCAAAAGAGGGTGCAGAACTTCTTGCTACAAACGATATGGGAATGAGAAAATTAGCTTATCCTGTAGAGAAACACGCTAGAGGTTACTACACAATCCTTTTCTTCAAGGCTGAGGGTACTACTATTCATGAACTAGAGAGAAATCTCAAAATCAATGAAGATGTTATCAAATTTTTGACTATCAAATATACAAAAAATAAAGAACTTACACAATTTAAGAAACTTGTAGATATTGAAGTTAGAAAAGCTACACCTGTACCAGTAGTAGAGACTGCACCAGTAGTTGAAGCTGAAACTGAGACAAAAGTAGAAGAAGTAGCAGTAACAGAAGAGACTGCATAATCAAAATATAGATTAGGAGCGACTTTATGTATAATAAAACAATTATAGCAGGACATCTCACTAGAGATATTGAGATAAAATATTCATCAGGTGGTATGGCTATAGGTAATACAGCTATAGCATCGTCACGAAAATTCAAAACTCAAACTGGTGAGCAAAAAGAGGAGACTCTATTTGTAGATATTACCTTTTTTGGTAGAACTGCTGAAATTGCTAATCAATATTTGCGTAAAGGTAGCAAAGTTCTAGTCGATGGAAGATTGAAGCTAGACCAGTGGACAGCACCAGATGGACAAAAGAGAAGCAAACATTCTGTAACAGTAGATAGTATGCAGATGCTAGACAACAAAGGTGACAATCCACAACAAGCTCCAATGGGAGATAATGGATATGGTAATAATCAAGGGACACCTCAATACAACAATGCCCCTACAAATAATTATAACCAACCACCTGTACAACAACAGTCAGCACCACCTGCTTATGTCCCACCTGTTGCATCTGCTCCACAGACAGCACCAAGCATTCCAGAGATAAACATAGACGAAGAAGAAATACCATTCTAGGAGAATAATATGGCAGATAGAAGAAAATTCAAAAAGAGATTTTGTAAATATTGTGAATTAAAAGTAGAGTTTATAGACTACAAAGATTTGGGACTATTAAAGTTTTCACTTAGTGAGAGATTTAAAATTATGCCAAGAAGATTGACAGGAAACTGCAAAAAGCACCAAGAGCTTATCACTATAGCTATCAAGAGAGCTAGACAAACAGCACTAATTCCATATATCGTAGATAGAAAGAATGTTGTAGAAAACCCTTTTGAAAATGTGAGATAATCTTATCAAACTAGAGCAGACAAATTGTCTGCTTCTATACTTTACCCTCTAACACCTCCACCTTATCCTCTACTAATACCTCATCTTTATATACTTTTACGCCCTCTAAATATCCACTGATTTCTATCTCTTCATATACTATACCCTCTGGTACTGCTTGTGAGTGTAGTTGTACGGCACATTGTTTGTAGTTTGGTTCAAATGATTTGGGGTCAAACTCTGCTATTGTAATATTATTGATTAGTTGTTGATTGTAGTGGAATGGTACAAATACATTTCCCTCTCTTACTGTTTGAGATACTTTGACTATAACTCCCTCTACTCTTCCTCTCGTTCCTGATAGGGCTATACGGTCTCCACTTTGTACTTGTAGCTTTTGGGCATCTTTGGGGTGTAAATCTACCCATGCTTCTGGGGCTAGTGCGTCTAGTATTCCTATTGTTCCTGTCTTGGTTCGTGTATGGAACTGCTCGACTGTTCGTCCTGTGTTTAGTATGATTGGGAGATTGGTACATGCCATCTCTGATAGAGGTATCCAATCTACTGCCAATAGGTTGGCTTTGCCATTTGGAGTTTGGCATTTCATATCAGGAGTATATAGTCTCTTTGTGCCATTTGGTGCTTCGCTGTTGCATGGCCATTGGATACCTCCTAGCTTTTTGATAAGCTCATAATTCATACCACTATAATCACAAAGTCGTCCTTTACTTACTCTCTTCATCTCATCAAATACATCTTTTGGACTATTGATATTGCCAAAGAGTAGTTGATGTTTGTCTGTGAAGTATTTGGAAAACTCCAAAACTATATCTAGGTCTGATTTACTGTTACCTAGAGGTTCTACTGCTTTTTGTGCATAGTTACAACGGCGTTCTGAATTGGTATAGCATCCCTCTTTTTCACTCCAAGTAGCACTACCAAATACTACATCAGCTTCCAATGCTGTATCAGACATAAAGGCATCTTGTACTACCAAAATATCTAGCTTTTTGAGTGCTTTACGAAGTGCATTTTGGTCTGGGAAACTCACTAGTGGATTGGTGGCTACTACCCATAGAGCTTTTATCTCTCCACGGTTGATAGCATCTATGATTTGAGGATATGCGTACCCTCTAGCTGTAGGTATTATCTCTTCTGGTACACCTATAATATCTGCGAACTCTTTTCTATCAGACTCAGAGGCATAATTTCTATAAGCAGGGATAGATGATGTAAATCCAAACTCTCTAGTCCCCATAGCGTTGCATTGTCCCGTGATAGACATAGGAGATGCTCCCTCTTTG
>DAOVZV010000025.1 GCA_030634925.1 Sulfurovum sp. | reverse complement strand
GATTGATAAAGATATTTCTATCTCTTAGAGAACTGTGGACTTCTTCTTGCTTTTTTCTTACCTGGTTTCTTTCTCTCAACTACTCTACTATCTCTAGTAAGTAGTCCCATTGGTTTTAGGATTGCTCTAAAAGATGGTTCGAACTCTACTAGTGCTTTTGTGATACCGTGTTTTACAGCGTCAGCTTGAGCTGAATAACCACCACCTAGTGTTGTTATTCTTAGGTTCATTGACTCTAGTTGCTTTGTAGCTTCTAGTGGTAATCTAACTTTCATTTTGAGAGTTTCGTGTCCACCTAGCCATTGGTCTAGTGTTTTGCCATTGATTAGCATTTCACCAGTACCATTACTCATCCATACTTTAGCTATTGCTGCTTTTCTTTTTCCTGTTGCATAAATAGTTGCCATGCTTACGCTCCCTTATTGATTTGTGCAGTATGTGGGTGTTCAGCACCAGCATATACTTTGAGTTTTTTAAGCATATGTCTGCCAAGAGTAGTCTTTGGAAGCATACCTCTTACAGCTTGTCTAAATAGCTTTTCAGTATGATTTTCCAACATATCACCTAGTTTTTTACTTTTAGTTGAACCAAAGTAACCAGAGTGTGTGAAGTAATCTTTATCTTCTAGTTTTTTACCAGAGAATTTTGCTTTTTCTGCATTGATAATAACTACATAATCACCACAATCTACATTTGGTGTAAATGATGGCTTGTGTTTACCTCTAAGAAGAGTTGCGACTTCTGTCAAGATACGACCAAATGTTTTACCATCTGCGTCTATCAAAACCCAGTCACGAGTTACTTCAGCAGGTTTTAGAACTGATGTCAATTTCATGATATTCCTTGTATTATATGAGCCAATAGCTCTTTTATGAGCAGGATTATAGCGAGGCAAACCTTAATATTTTATTAATTTAAGCTTTATTTAAGTATTTGTTAGTGATTTTGGCTATATCTATCTCTTTTTGTCCATTTATGTCTATTGTCATATCATCAGAAGATAGAGTACCATAATGCTCTTTTGAAGTTTTATTGAATAGTGCTAGGGTGTTTGCTTGGGATGCTATAGATATATGTAGTGGTCCTGTATCAGCACTAATATAGGCATCACATACGCTAAAAAACGCACCCAATGCACGGAGGTCTTTGTTTGAGTACTCTAGGCATTTATCATTTAGTTTGGTCAATATATCAGGAGATAATATATCTATAACTACAATGGTACAATCTAACCTCATCAACTCCTTGTGCCACTCTTGCCACCACTCATCTGGTATCTTTTTGTCAAATCTTGCATTTCTAAATAGTGCTATGGTTTGGCTACTTTTGTGATTGTTTCCCAATAATTTATCTAGTGCATTTTGAGCTGTTTCTATCTCTATTGGTGTGAGTTTGATGTCTAGTTCTATATTTGTTGAGGGGATAGGATTACCAAATACTTTGAGCAGTTCTAGTGCTTTTGAACCTGCGTGTGTGTATGGCTCTGTAGATTTGACCGTATGTGTCAAAGGCATAAATAGCTTTTCACTCTCGAAGCTCACTTTGTATTTGGCATTGATGAGTGTGGTGACTATCTGTGAGCTAACTGAACCACCTGAAGTATCTATTGCCAAATCATATTTCTTGGCTCTTGTAGTCTTGATAAGTTTGTAGAGTGATATAGGATTTAGAAGTAGTGAACGAGGAGTATCTATCACTCTATCTATATTTGGAAGTCCTTTTAGTATATTACCTGCTAATTTCATACCTACTACCACATCTATCTTGCATAGAGGCATCTCTTTGTGTATCTCATTGATTAGAGGAGTTAGAAATATGATATTACCTATACGATAGTTAGGACGGACGATAACTATGGAAGTTATCTCGTTTTTGTCTATTGTTTGACTATTTTTGACAGTTTTGGTGAGTTTGGACAATATATAAAGCAGATAAATATTGAGCTTTTTTCTAAACCTAACATGTAAAGGTATCTTCATATAAACTCTCCCAAATTTTTGTAGATTATAGCCAATTATACTTGCATTGTCGAACAGTGTAGGCTACCACCTTGTCTGATTAGCATACGACAATCTACAGGTATAATCTCTCTATCTTTAAATGTCTCTTTGAGTATTTGATGAGTTTCTTTGTCTTTTGCATCGTTATATGTTGGATATATTATAGCTTTATTGGTAATCAAGAAATTGGCATAAGTAGCAGGTAGTCTATCTCCATCATAATATATAGCAGATGTCATAGGTAGGGCTATTAGATTATACGGTTGTCCATCTTTGCATCTAAATCCTTTGAGCTGATGATACATACTATTTAGCTCTTCATAGTGTTCATCGTCCTTATCCTCACACTCTACATATATGATAGTGTCTCTATCTACAAAACGAGCCAAAGTATCGATATGTGAGTCTGTATCATCTCCTGCTAGATAACCATAATCCAACCATAATACTCTATTTGCACCCAAATACTCTTCTAGTTTATCTTCTATTTGTGCTTTGTTGAGTCCAGCATTTCTATTTGGATTGCATAGGCATTTGGTAGTAGTGAGAATAGTCCCATCTCCATCACTCTCCACCGAACCACCCTCTAGTACCAAATCTATAGTCTCCATATCAGTAGTACCCATATATCCCTTTTGGTGAAGTAGCTTATTGACACTATTGTCTTTTGATGCCTCAAACTTACCTCCCCATCCATCAAATGTAAAATCCAAAAGCTTCTCTTGTCCATCTTCTATGATAGATATATATCCATAGTCTCGTATCCAAGTATCATCTGTAGGTATCTCTATAAATGTCATATTGAATGTGCTACAAAATAGAGATGATACAAATACCCTATCTGCACATAATATATATATAGGTTGCGTATAAGAGATAGCCTGAGCGATACGGATAAATGGTCGCAAAGAGGCATTCAAATCATCAGCCCAATCTGTATCTTGATGAGGAAATGACATCAATACCAACCTCTGTCTATCCCACTCTGCACACATTGTTCTCATAATTTTCCTTTTTTTGGTATAATTTCTAATGGCATATATTACTATTAATAAACAAAATTTCTAGCATAATCTCACTCAAATAGCTACAAAAACTTCATCTATTGAAAAGATAGCTATAGTCCTAAAAGACAATGCCTATGGTCACGGCTTGAGTATCATAGCAAAGATGGCATCTGATTTTGGTATCTGTCAAGCAGTAGTGAGAGATATTTCAGAAGCACGACAAATCAAACAGCTATTTACAAATACATTGGTACTAGGTGGAGAGATGATAGCAGATAACAGACTATCATTTACCATAAACTCACTATCAGACATAGACAAAGCTCCAATAGGCACAAGAGTAGAACTCAAAGTAGATACAGGTATGCACCGTAACGGCATCAGCATATCACAAATAGACCAAGCACTAAAACAGATAGCACAAAACAGACTAACCCTAATAGGAGTGATGACACACTATCGCAGTGCCGATGAGCTAACATCAGAGCTATTTTGGCAACAAAAAGAGTTCTCAAAAGTCAAAGCCCAAATAGCAAAAGCAGGACTCACCCCAAGGTATCACTCATCAAACTCATCAACTATACTAAGAGTAAATAGCTTCAATGAAGATTTGGTAAGAGTAGGCATAGGAGCATTCGGATACAACGAACTACCACCTATCTTTGACCAACTCAAATTACTACCAGTATTATCTCTATACGCCACCAAAATATCATCAAGAACCATATACAAAAACCAAAGAGTAGGATACGGAGGAGCTGAAACAGCACCAAGAGATATGCAAGTATCCACCTATGATATAGGATACGGTGACGGATGGATGAGAAGAGACTACACCACACCAGAAGACCTATCAATAATAGGCAGAGTATCCATGGATTTCATATCATTAGCATCCACCAAAGAGACCATCTGCATAATGGACAACGCCCAAAAAGCAGGAAAACAATTAGGAACTATATCTTATGAAGTATTGACTAGATTGGATAGTAGGATTTGTCGGTTGGTGGTTTAGAGTTTTGGACTATATACCCACAAAAAGTTGTGGATATATAAAGAAATAGCAGTTTAAAATGTAGTTGTTGTACTATATTTATACTCTATAGTAATTCCTGTATCAAAATCATCAGAGATTGAAATTACCTTAAATTTAACATAACCATCTCTAGCTTTTAAAATATAAACATAATCTACTTCTACTTCTATAGAAGTGTCATCAGTAAATTTACTCTCATCTACACTAGAGATACTATCCAATTCAACTTTACCTGCATTATATATCTTTTCAATTATAGTATCTGCCAACATAATAGTACTGCCCATACTATATACATCTTGATTTTCCCAAGTAGCAGTAGAATCTGCTGAAAAATCAAAACCATCTGTATGTGTGATACTTCCATTCTTATATACACTACTATCGCTAGAGTCACCTCCAGAACATCCCATAACAAATAACATAATCAATAAACTAGTTAAAACTCTTAACATAATTATCTCCTTTAATATTAAATTTGAATTTAATTAACTCTAAATTCATTAACTCAATTATAACAAATTTCTCCTATATAAAGTAAAGAGTTATCTATCAGATTATAATTACTTGTTAATTAACTTCAACACAGTAAATTTAATACTATTTGGATATAATACCTCCCAAAATTTTATCAGTTGATAAAAAATAAACAATGGAGTAAGCTTATGCCAAAGATGAAAAGTGTAAAAGGTGCTGTTAAGCGTTTCAAAGTCAAAAAAAGTGGTAAAATAAAAAGAGGAACTGCCTTTAGAAGTCATATATTGACTAAGGTTGATGGTGGTCACCATAGAAGTATGAAAAGCCCTAAGTATGTAGATAGTGCTGATGCTAAAAATATCAAAGAGATGATTAACTAATATTAGTTAGATTTTGATTATTCCCCCGATAAGGGGCAAGTTCGAACAGAGATAATGTTTGACACCTACTAAAACTCCACTGCAAGTGAGAGTACAAGTATAAGGTAAAGGAAAACCATGAGAGTAAAAACAGGTGTCGTAAGACACAGAAGACATAGAAAATTATTGAAACAAGCTAGAGGCTTCTATAGTGGAAGAAGAAAGCATTTTAGAAAAGCAAAAGAGCAACTTGAACGCTCAATGGTATATGCTTATAGAGATAGAAGACAAAAAAAGAGAGATTTTAGAAGATTATGGATTGTTCGTATCAATGCAGCTGCTAGATTGAATGGTATGAACTATTCTACATTTATGCACGGATTGAAATTGGCAAATATCGAACTAGATAGAAAAATACTAGCAGATATGGCTATGAATGCTCCTGAAAGTTTTGTAAAAATAGCAGATGCTTCGAAAGATGCTTTGGCTAAATAACCAAAATACTCGTCCATCTTTTGGGCGAGGCTAGATAAGCCCCACTTCCCAAATATTACCCTTTTTGAGTATCACCATGATATGCTATAATACCAGATTGTAGATTTCCTACTAGTTCAAATCCCAAACCTTCCATAGCGTGTTGTACTTGATAACTACGGCTACCTGTATGACAATATAGTATGATAGCTTGTGATTTTTTGTCTGCTAACTCTTCTTCTACTTTTGCATAGAATTGTGATGTAGGTACTAGAGTATCAGTTCCTACGATATGACCCATCTTAAATTCCATAAGTTCTCTCACATCAACCAATGTAAAATCAATCATTCCCAAATTTTTGGCTTCTAAGAGAGCTTCTAGTTCATCACCATCTAGTTGTTTCTTTTTCAAAAGAGTTTGAGCTTGTTCTGCTGTTAGACCTTTTGAGTGTTGGTGAACTATCTCTTCTATCTCATCTTGTTTTTTTTGGGCTTGTGCGTATTCTGGTGAACAGAATATTCCACAATGACAAAGACCATCTTCTGGTATCTCTTTTTCTAGTGCTGGTTTACACGGACAGATACGGTTTTCTGGAGTTTTCTGCTCCTCTTTTGTCTCACCTACTACCATAAAACAAGGACAAAATCTTTTTCCATAGATTATCTTGTTTCTAGCAAGTCCCATTGTAACGCCTTCATTGACATCTTCATTTGGGTTTGGTGCAAAGTTAAACTGTTTGTAGATTTTATCTACGAATTTGGTTGTTTTGGCTAGTTCTGTTTTGAACTCATCAGAGTTCATATCTATAGGTTGCATATTTTTCCTTTATTTTTCAAATTGGTTTACGAATATTTGTATCTTTTGACCCCAATCTTCGATTAGGTTTTGAGTTTTGTTTAGGTCAATAGATATATGTTTTTCACTTATTACTATTCCTGCTTCTTTGGCATCTATGATACCTTTTTCTAGGTCTGTGGATATTTTTTGGATATTTGCATCTATCTTTTGTGTTAGTTCACCTATAAACTTTTTGGTCTTATTTGTATCTATAGATATATTATCTTTGGTGATATTGATACCTGCTTGTGAGAGTTTACTCTCTTTTTTGGGTTCTGTAGGTGTAGTATTTTCTTTCTGTTTGGCTTGTAGGTTTTTCTCCCACTCTTGCTTGTCTCTAATCTTTTGGGCTTCATACTCTGCCAACATCTCTGCACGGATTTGTTGTACCATTTGTGCATCTTTTTTATCTTGTTCCTCTTGGACATTGTCACAAGAAGTAAGCGATAGTAATATAAGTATAATAATCAAGTGTTGCATAGATATCCTTTTTGTAGTTTTATTTTGGGATATTATACAATGATTTAGGGAAGAATTGTGGAGTTCTTCATCTTATTACAGACTAGGAACTCATTGAAGAGGTTTTATGTGTAGATTATCCACATTTTCCAGGAGCACATTTCATTTTTGAAGGAGCTTCTTTTTTTGGAGCTTCTTTTTCTACATCTTTTTTGACATCTTTCATACTAGCTCCACATTTCCCAGCAGCACATTTCATTTTTGGTTTATCTGTGTCTGTTTTGGCATCTGCATTTGCTACAGAAAGAGAGAAACTCAAAGCTAACGCACTTAGTAAAATCAATACTTTTTTCATATCTAATCCTTATTTTTGGTGTGTAGTTGTATAATATCCTAACTATGTAAAATATTTATAATATTTAAAGAGATAACTTGAAAAGAAGAAATTTTTTGCTATTTAGTACCATTGTTGGAGTCTCTACATATCTCAAAGCAGAAGATATGGATAGTTTTGACAAAGAGTTTAATGATATTAAGCCTACTTTGGAGGCTGTGCTTATGATTATGTTTCCTTATGGTAGCGATATACCATCTGCTAAGTCTATGAATATCATAGGATTTTTGTATGATACGATGAAGCATTCTAGCTTTGACAAGGATATAAGGGTATTTATAATAGATGGTGCAAAAAAATTGAAAAGAGAAGAAAAAGATAGATTTATATCTTATGATAACGAGCAAAAAGAGAAAGCACTAAGAGAATATGAAGCCACAAGCTATGGTAAAAGTTGGCTATCAAATATGATGACATTTGCTATTGAGGGGATGTTTTGTGACCCAATATATGGAGCAAATATAGACCAAAAGGGATGGAGTGCTATAGACTCTTATGGTGGTTCTCCTAGACCCCAAAAGAGATATATAATATGATTTATGATGTAGTGATAATAGGCTCAGGTGCTAGTGGAGGAGCTGTGGCATATAGCTTGTCCAAAGCTGGTTACAAGGTAGCTATCATAGAGAAAGGTAGGCTCATAACCAAAGATGAGTTTACCAAAGATGAACTAGCATATTGTAGGAGAGAGATAGTAACTCCTAATCTATTTGATGAATATCACACTATAGAAGAGGAGATAGATGGCAAGTGGGTAGCTACTCCTACACATCAATCAGGATGGAGCTTTTGGAATGGCAATATAGTAGGAGGCTCATCCAATTTGATGAGTGGGATGTTGCACCGTATGCATCCTGATGACTTTAGATTATATAGCAAGTATGGAGAGATAGAAGGGGCAAATATAGTAGATTGGCCTATATCTTATGATGAGTTAGAACCATATTATACTATGACAGAAGAGATAGTTGGAATATCAGGAAAGTATCAAAAACATCCATTTGAACCACACAGAAGCCAAAAGTTCTATCAACCACCAACAGATGAAAATGGTGTAGTTAGACTATTGGAAAAGAGTTGCAAAAAACTAGGCTTTACTCCTTTGGTAACTCCTAGGGCTATACTATCTCAATCCAAAGGAGATAGGGATGGTTGCTATTACTCCAATCTATGTGGTAGTTTCGGATGTAGTTCAGGAGCAAAAGGCAACTCTACAGAGTCTCTAATCAAACCTGCATTGGCTACAGGTAATCTAACTCTAATTAGCAACACTCATATCAAATACCTACACTCTAATAGAGCAGATAAAGTAGAGTATGCCATAGGAGTAGATACTATCACAAATAAAGAAAAAAAGATAAAAGGCAAGATATTTGTAGTAGCGTCACAAGCCCATGAGAGCGTTAGACTGTTACTCAATTCATCCAATAAATATAGTCCAAATGGACTAGGAAATAGCAGTGGAGAACTAGGTAAAAATCTGATATTCTCAGGTGGTGGAGCTGGTCAGGGTGAGCTTCATCTGGATAGTCTCAAAGAGATAACAGCAGATGAGCTTATGACAAAAGGTCTATTTATAAATCGTTCTATACTTGATTGGTATTTTATAGATGATTGGTGGAGTGGCAAGTTCAAGGGTGGTTCGGTTGAGTTTATGTTTGAACATCAAAATAAAGTAACTCGTGCTAGAAAAGATTTGTACAAAAATGGCAAATTAGTTTGGGGCAAAGATTTGGGAACACTTCTAGTAGATAGGTTTAAAAATCAAAAAAGCATCCGTTTTGAGATATTTAATGATTGGCTACCAACTGATGACTGCTTTGTAAGCCTAGACCCAATACACAAAGACAAATACGATATGCCTGTAGGCAAACTGCGTATCAAGGGACATCCACAAGATGTAAAGGTAGGTAATTATATCGCCAAAAAATGCAAAGACAT
>DAOVZV010000221.1 GCA_030634925.1 Sulfurovum sp. | reverse complement strand
CATACTTAGTTGATATTCCCCTATTTTTTGAGTCAAAAAGATATAATAGTATAAAAAAATCAATAGTAGTATATACAAATAAAGATAAACAGATAAAGCGTCTTATGATTAGAGATAACTGTACAAAAGATGAAGCAATTCACAGAGTAGAACTACAGATGGATATAGAAGAGAAATACAAGAAAGCTACTTATATTATAAACAATAATGATAGTATAGATGAACTTCAAAAAAGATGTGAGAGATTAACTATAGAGATAAGTGAGGAGTTCTAATGACGGTAACGAAGTATTCAGCAAATGGCAATGATTTTGTAATGTTTGTAGCACAACAAAAAGAAGATAGAAGTCTATTGGCAAAAAAGTTATGCCATAGACAAAATGGTGTAGGTGCAGATGGATTAGTAGTAGTACTTCCTCACGCAGAGTATGACTTTGAGTGGGAGTTTTATAATTCGGATGGAAGCCGTGCAAATATGTGTGGTAATGCTAGTCGAGCTGTAGCACATTTCGCCCATGAAAAGGGTATATTATCAGGAGATAGAGCAGAGTTCCTCACAGGTGCTGGAGTAATCAGAGCCACTATCAATGGTGTCTATATTGTAAGTGATATGACTCCTCCTGATATTATCAGAGAAGATATAGATGAGTATGGTCACAGATGGTGGCTCATCGACTCTGGTGTGCCTCACTTAGTATCTTTGCGTGACAATATAGATGAGTTTGATATAGCACAAGCACGAATACTACGAGAAAAATATAATTGTAATGTCAATATATCTACTATCAAAGATGGTGCTATGTTTGTGAGGACTTATGAGAGAGGTGTAGAGGATGAGACTTTGGCATGTGGTACTGGTATGGTAGCGTGTTTCATCCGTAACCACAAAGAGGGCAATATATCAGACCAACTCAAAGTTCATCCAAAGAGTCAAGATGAGCTTTATGTCAGTTACGCAGATGGTATTTATCGTTTTGGTGGCAAGGTAACTAAGACATTTATAGCAGAAACATTGATATAATATCCACAAACTATAATCACAAAGAGGAAATAATGAAAAAGATATTGATTTTTATGGTAGCTACTATGGCTATATGGGCTAGTGACTTCTCCGATGCTGTACAAAGCTTCAATAGTGGAGAGTACAAAAAGGCATTTAATGCGTTTTATATATTAGCAGACAAAGGTGATGCCAAAGCCCAATACAATGTAGGACTAATATACGCAACTGGTCAAGGGACTGATAGAGATTTATTACAAGCACAACTTTGGTATGAGAAATCTGCCAAACAAGGCAATCCATCAGCTCAATACAATCTAGGACAACTATATCAAGAAGCAGGTAAAAGTGATATAAACTCCTACAAAAAAGCCAAATATTGGTATGAAAAATCTCTACAATCAGAAGTACCATCTGCGTATAACAATCTAGCCACACTATATAGAGATGGTCTAGGAGTTCCTGCAAACAACCAAAAAGCATTGGAGCTTTTTGAAGAGTCTGCAAATATGGGAAATAGCTCAGCCCAAGTAAATGTAGCACTTTTGTATGCATGGGGAGAGGGTATTACTCACGACCATATGAAAGCCTATGAAAACCTCAAAAAAGCTCTAAAATCTGGAAGAGATGAAGCTAATCAACATATCAGTAAATTGTGCAAAGAGAGTGCTTGGGTCTGTAAAGACTAGATAGATTTGGCTTTGCCAAATCTAATATTAAGCAACTAGTAGATATAATCTCAACCCACAAAAAGATCGCGTAACTCAGTTGGTAGAGTACTTCCTTGACATGGAAGAAGTCGTTGGTTCGAATCCAATCGTGATCACCATCTTATAACCAAAATACTCATAATTTAATTACTTTAAAAAACAACTACTTATCTAAAAGAAGCTACAATCAATCAAAAAGGATAACAAATGTGCCAATATGAAAAATATATAAGTCCTTTAACAGATTTCGGATTTAAAAAGATATTTGGTGACCCTGATGATACAATCTTACTTCAAAGCCTGATAGATGATATATTGGGATTTGAGGGAGAAGATAAAATTAAGACTATTACATTTAAAAATGGTGAGCTTTTACCTGATAGTCCTGAAGATAGAAAAGCTATTTTTGATTTATATTGTGAAGATGAAAAGGGTTCTAATTTTATTGTAGAACTTCAAAAAGTTTATCAAGAACATTTTCAAAGCAGAGCCTTATACTATACAAGCTTCCCAATACAAGAACAAGCTACAAGAGGGACTTGGAATTTTGAGCTTACTCCTATCTATTTTATAGGATTATTAAATTTTGAAGTGAATAGATTTAGAGATAATCCAAGCTATATTCATCATGGAAAAATCACAGATATAACTAGCAAAGATATTATGTATGACCAATTAAATATGATATATATCGAACTTCCTAAACTCAAAAAAACCAAAGAAGAGTTATTTAGCCATTTAGATTGGTGGGTCTATATATTACACAATTTACATAAAATGAAAGATATTCCTGCCAAACTACAAGGAGATGTAATTGAAAATGCTTTCAATAAAGCCAATTTTCTCAAACTTCCAAAAGATGAACAGTTACAATATCATCAAAACTTAAAGGTATATAGAGATTTAGTCAATAGCTACGATACAGCCTCAAAAGATGGATTTGATAAAGGAATGGAAAAGGGTATTGAACAAGGACTTGAACAAGGAGCAAAAAAAGAGAAGTTTGAAATTGCCAAAAATTTATTATCCCAAAATATAGAGATAGATATTATTATGCTTTCTACTGGACTTAGAGCAGATGAGATAGAACAATTAGCTAAAACCTAAGATTCTTTCCAAAACATATAAGACTTATCATCACTTTTTTTGGCTCTATACATCGCTTCATCTGCGTATTTGGATAGTGTGAGTTCTGATTTACTATCGTCTGGATAGATGCTTACTCCTATGCTCAATTGGATATTTAGAGTGATACCATCTACTTCAAAATCTCCTATGACACGATAGCCTATTTTAT
>DAOVZV010000264.1 GCA_030634925.1 Sulfurovum sp. | reverse complement strand
AGTATCTTGTCTCCCTCGCCAATGAGCTTGAACTCTGCGTTGGTTTTGCCTATGATTTTGAGTAGTTTTTTGCTCATTGGGACAGATGGAAATGTACCCCTTTTACGGTTATCTCTCAATAGCATCTACCATACTTAGTATAAAATCAGCCGATACTTTGGCAGAACTCTCCAAAAATGCTTCAAAGTCAAATCCTGCGTCCATATCGGCACTATCTGATATAGCACGAAGCACGAAAAAAGGAATATCAAGAGCGTTACAGACTACGGCTACACTTGCTCCCTCCATCTCCAACGCATCTGCTTTGAATGTACTCTCAATCCAGTTTTTCCTATCAGCATTGGCTACAAATTGGTCACCTGTGGCGATGATACCCTCTTTGAGAGTTATACCTTTGGCTTTGGCTACAGCTTTGGCTGTCTCTCGCAGAGTCACATCTGTAGAGATACACACTTCACCCTCTGGGACGAACCCAAATGGGTGACCAAACGCAGTAATATCCAAATCGTGTTGGCACAATCCATCTGCTATGATGAGGTCACCAATATTCAAATCACTACTAATAGCTCCTGCTACACCAGAGAATAGTAACTTATCACAACCAAATTTCTCTATAAGTATAGTAGCAGTTAAAGTAGCAAATACTTTACCTATCTTGGAGTAGGCTACAACTACTTCTTTGCCATTATAAGAGCCTTCATAATATTTGTTTGCTCCATAGTTTGTGATAGTTACATTTGAGAGTTTAGATACAATCGGCTCTATCTCTTCAGGCATTGCACCCATTAAAGCTATTTTCATTATGACTCTCCTAGTTTTGCGACTTCATCTAGTGCTATCTGTAATGAAGCCATATCAGATACTACAAAATGAGGCTTTTTAGTAGCTTTACGATTGAGACCCTTTAGCACTCCACCATGACCAAACTCTATATAACAATCTACATCTTCATCAAAATTGGCTATTGATTGTTTGTACAATACAGGAGATATTAGTTGCTTTTGTAGTAAATCAAGTGCCTCTATTTTTGTATCATACTTCTGTGCTGTTACATTGGATACAACTGGTGCTATAAACTCATCTTTGAGCATATCAGATAGTTTCTCTCCAAGAGGTGCTACAGCAGACTCTAGTAGTGGACAGTGACTAGCCACAGACATATTAAGAAGCATTGCTCTTTTGGCTTTTTCCTCTTTGAGTATCGGTGCTAATATCTCAAGGTGAGGCTTGATACCAGCGATGACGATTTGACCATTTGCATTATAATTGACAGCCCAAACACTAAGTCCTGCATCTCTTTGAGCTTGACAAATCTCTTCTACCACATCATCAGCCAACCCCAAAGATACAAGCATACCCACATCTTGACCCTCACAAGCAGTAGCCATTAATTTACCACGAAGATTGACAAGCTCCACAGCATCTATCGCATCTATAGCACCCACAGAGACAAGAGCAGAAAACTCACCCAAAGAGTGACCTAGGGCATACACAGGTTTGATAGGCATCTCATTTTCAAATAGCTTGTGAGCGATAGCAGAGACAAGAAGAATTGCTGGTTGAGTAAACTCAGTCTTCTCCAACATATCATTCTCCTCAAACAAAAGAGTCTCAAAATCTATCCCAGTCCTACTAGAAGCACTAGCTATCATCTCTTTGGCTACTTCAGACTTCTCAAAAAAATCTTTCCCCATTCCCATAGCTTGTGACCCTTGACCTGCAAATAAAAACGCACATTTAATAGACATATATTTATCCTTTTAATTTTTATGTAGTTTACCATTTTTAGTTGAAATTTGTATTTATAATTTTTAGGATATAATTTACTTATCATAAAGATATAAAGGATTACAAAATGTATGCTGTAGAATTTCAAGCATCTATCAAAGATGGTATTGTTCATATACCAAAAGAGTATCAAGATATACAAAATAGTATGAAAGAGATTTTTGTTGTTATGTATGATTTTGATAATGCCAATTTAGAACAAAATAGTATTAATGATGAATTGGATGAATTATTTGCTAACTCAAATAATGAAATACAAGTGACTATGGAGTTAGCAATCAATACAAATGAAATGGTAAATGATGGAATACTTTGATACAAATATTTATATCTATGCTTTTTGTAAAAATATAGGGTCATGTCTCTCCAGATAGTTGATAATTATACCGATTAATTACAAGATTAACAGAGGCTTGAAGCATCTCAAAGGATTTAGAAAACTTAATAGTTCTTCGTTGAAGTCTAGCTAAAACCATTCGCATTCTAAGGTTAAACCGTTCAATATCTTGGGTATTTCTTTTCCCTATTTCCCTTGTATCAGGGTCTTCAATCGCAGAGTTATAAGCATTCCAATTATCTGTACAATATATCTTCATATTTGGAACTTGCTCTATCAACTCTTTAGCTGATTCTTTAGCCCTATTTCCAATATGTACAGCCAATATCTTCTTTGTCATTTTGGAGTAACATAGCCATATCCACGCTTTGTCTGCTTTCT
>DAOVZV010000106.1 GCA_030634925.1 Sulfurovum sp. | reverse complement strand
TCAAATATTCCTACTTCATTGGTAGCTCCAAAACGGTTTTTGAAGCCTCGCAATAGGCGGAATTCGGTGTTGTTGTCTCCCTCGAAGTATAGTACGGTATCTACCATGTGTTCAAGCACTCGTGGACCTGCTATCGAGCCGTCTTTGGTGATGTGACCTATGATAAATATGGGTATATGTAGGCTTTTGGCTATACGCATTAGCTCAAATGTGATATTTCTCACTTGTGTCACCGACCCAGGGGCTGATGGTGTCTCGTCTGAGTATAGAGTCTGTATGGAGTCTATGACTATGAGCTGATAGCTCTCGTTGGCTATCTCTGATAGTATGCTCGTTAGGTTAATCTCTGGTAATAGATATAGATTGTCATGGTTGGCATCTAATCTATTGGCTCTTAGCTTTATCTGTCCTGCTGACTCTTCTCCTGATACATATAGCACTCTCTTTTGGTCTTTGGCTAGGTTTCCTGCGATTTTGAGCAGTAGTGTTGATTTGCCTACTCCAGGGCTACCACCTATCAGAGTGAGAGACCCAGGGACTATGCCACCACCCAAGACCAAATCAAGCTCTTTGCTTCCTGAACTAAATCTAACTATATTGTCCTCTTTTATCTGCGTAATGGGTATAGCTTTGGATATAGTTGGTTTAGATGAGCTTGAAGATGTCTCTTTGAGATACTTTATCTGTTCGCTATTTAGCTCTATCATACTCTCCCACTCGTTGCACGAGGTACACTTACCCATCCATCGTGGAGACTGGAAACCACACGATTGACACTCAAATAGAGTTTTTTTCTTTGCCATAAACTTCTCCCATTTTGATAGCGTATTGTATCTGTTTTTTGAGTTTTTATCCATTTTGGTTATAATATCATCTTACAAAAGGATTACTATGACACTCAATGCGATACTACAAGGGATTTATGGACTCTATCTCACCAATAGCTTTGGTTTTAGGCTCAGGAAAACTGACAAATCAGAGGAGAAAAAGAGACTTAGATTAGCCTACTCACACGCACAGCTAGATGCACTCAAAATAAGTGTCAAAGTAGAAAATGCGAAGAAACTACAAAAAGATGGACAATATATAGTCATCATCAACCACCGTAGTATCATAGACCCTCCTATAGTAGAAGTGGCATTACAACATACAGATATATTTGGTCCTTGGATTTCCAAAAAGGAGCTATATAACTCTTTTTTCTTTGGTCTATTTGTCCGTAATGCAGGGTCGATACTGCTAGATAGAGAAAAGAGTCAAATGAGTGGATTTTTCGCAGAAACAAAGGAGTCTGTAAAGAGTGGTAAATCTATATTTATATTCCCAGAGGGTACACGAAACAAGAGTGATGAAGCATTGGGTACATTCAAAGAGGGTACTAGGATTATAGCTATCAAAAATAGACTCCCTATATTGCCCATATATATAGAGACAAATGCACAAGATGCATTACAAAATGCACTCAATGACAAGAGTCTATCACAAGAGATAAAGGTAATCATAGGTGATACTATAGATTATAAGGATAAAACAAATCTCCAAGAGAGATACAAAGAGATATTTTCAATATAAAGGTAATATATGACATTTAAAGAACTAGGACTATCAGACTCTATACTAAAAGCTATCAAAGAACAAGGGTATGATACTCCAACACCGATACAGACAAAAGCGATACCTACTATCATAAAAGGTAAAGATGTATTGGGTGCAGCACAGACAGGCACAGGTAAAACAGCAGGATTTACTCTACCACTATTGGAGAGATTATCACAAAAAAAACCACCAATGGCAAAAAAGCAGATAAGAGCGTTGGTACTTACTCCTACGCGAGAACTAGCAGCACAAGTAGCACAGAGTATCTCTGATTATGGTAAGTTTACTCCTTATCGTTCTACTGTAGTATTTGGAGGAGTTGGTATCAACCCACAATTAGCTACTATCAGAAAAGGTGTAGATATAGTTATAGCCACTCCAGGGAGACTTCTTGATATTGCTAGTCAAAAGGGAATAGACTTTTCTAGGTTAGAGTTTTTGGTTTTGGATGAAGCTGATAGGATGTTGGATATGGGATTTATACACGACATCAAAAAGCTTATCAAGCTTATGCCCAAAAATAGACAGACACTACTGTTTTCTGCTACATTCTCATCAGAGATAAAGGCATTGGCATCAGGTATGCTAAACAGCCCTACTCTCATAGAAGTAGCAAAAGAGAATACAACAGCCAATCAGATAAGTCAAGTAGTTCATCTAGTAGATAAAAGACGAAAAAGAGAGCTATTATCTCAACTTATCAAGACCAAAGATTGGAGACAAGTACTTGTATTTACTCGTACCAAGCACGGAGCAAATAAGCTTACAAAAGAACTAGAAGAGTATGGAATATCAGCATCAGCTATACACGGTAACAAGAGTCAAGGGGCTAGGACAAAAGCTTTGGCTAGTTTCAAGGCAAATGAGATTAGAGTACTAGTAGCCACAGATATAGCTGCAAGAGGTATAGATATAGACCAACTCCCTCATGTTGTCAATTATGAGCTTCCAAATGTACCAGAAGATTATGTTCACCGTATAGGTAGGACTGGTCGAGCAGGAGAGAGTGGAGAGGCTGTATCTCTAGTTTGTGTAGATGAGCATAAACTACTACGAGATATAGAGAAATTTATCAACGCTGATATTAACAAAGTAGATATAGAAGCATTTAGACCAGACCCCAATATCAAAGCCGAACCTATCCAAAATGGTAGAGGTGGTGGTGGAAATAGAGGAAGAGGCAATAGTAGAAACAAGCCTAGAAGTAACTCTTCTCATGCCAATAATGGTGGAAGCCATGATGGAGCAAGAAGTAAAAATAGAAACTCAAATAGAAATAGACAAGGACAAAAATGAAAAAAGTATTCAAACTAACAGATGAGAAGAAACACCCAGATAGATTACTAGAGAGTATCAAAAATGAAATTCGTAAATATATCAAAAGAGAAAAGAAAAAGACTCTAGCAGATGCCAAGATGACATATTGGGATTTTGACTGTAAAGTAGGAGATAGTCAAGAGAGTGCAAAAATAGTAGATTTTGATAAGCTTATCAAAGCAGTAGATGAAGTAAAAGCATCTGAAGCCAAAGAGTGTTATGTAGAGATATTGGCAAAAGTAGTACCAAAACCTATCAAAGAAGAGACTATAGAAACAGATGAAGTAGAGTAACTCCATTTAGTTTTATAATTTGATTGTATAATGTCAAAAAATAATCTAGGATAGAGATATGGAAAATTCTTTAGTTATATTTATAGTTACTCTAGCTATAGCTACATTGCTCAATATTCTACTCAAAAGATATGAGATACCCACGATAATAGGATATATATTATCAGGGCTTATCATATCTTCTATATTCTCTTTTGATGAGCATACAAAAGAGATATTATCTCATCTAGCAGAGTTTGGTATAGTCTTTTTGATGTTTACGATAGGTCTCGAATTTTCTTTGACCCATCTCAAGAATATGAAAAAAGAGGTATTTGTATATGGTGGACTAGAGGTAATTTTATCTGGATTACTGTTTATGATGCTATCTATTTTGATATTTGATTTAGATATTAAAAGTGCTATTGTCATAGGATTTGCTCTATCTCTCTCATCTACTGCAATTGTACTAAAAACACTCAATGAAAATAACGAAATACACTCACAATATGGACGAATATCATTTGGTATTTTACTCTTTCAAGATTTAGCAGTTATACCTATACTTCTTATGATTTCATTTTTTACATCAGCTAATGACTCTATATTATTAGTTCTAGTTGAGACTGTTGTCAGTGCTATATTGATGTTCTTTATTGTATTTCTAGTAGGTAAATATCTTGTAGAGAGATTTTTTACATGTGTGACAAGTGTAAATTCTGAAGAGATATTTCTAGTAGCAGTAATACTAGGAGTAGTATCAGCTTCTGTATTGGCAGAGTTTCTAGGTTTTACATACTCATTGGGTGCATTTTTGGCAGGAATGACAATATCTGAAACTAGATTTAGATATAGGATAGAAGCTGACCTCATACCATTTAGAGATATACTTTTGGGTATATTTTTTGTAACTATTGGTATGCAGATAGATTGGCACTCATTTTTGGAGTATGGAGATATTATACTATTTCTACTCTTCTCTATATTGGCAATCAAAGGTCTTTTGATATTTGGTATTTTACAATTTTTTATCAATAAACGCTCATCTATCAAGAGTGCATTGGCTCTATTTCAAGTAGGAGAGTTTGCCCTTGTTGTATTTGCATTGGCATTTGCAGAAGGTCTAATAGACAATAAGATAAATCAGATTATAGTTATAACTATCGTACTCTCTATGATTATCTCTCCATTTGTACTAAAAAACATCAAAGAGATAACCAAACTCCTCACAAAGGAGATGGAACATCCTAGAGAATTAGGTGTAAGTGGTAGTAAATATGAAAACCATATTATCATCTGTGGATATGGAGCAGTAGGTAGAAAACTAGCCAAAAGCTTCAGAGAAAAGCAGATACTCTATGTCATACTAGAACACGATATCAAAGTAGTAGATAAAGCCATACTAGAGGGTGAAGAGTCAATATTTATAGCCAATGCAGGACAAAAAATCGTCCTAGAACACTTCAATATCCAAGACTCAATAGCCATAATAGTAGCTATAGAAAATGCTATTGAGATGCAGTTGATATGTGAAAATATAGTATCATTTGGCAAAGATATACACAGTATCGTCAAAGTAGCCAACTCATCAGAGAGTGTAATCATCTCAAACCTAGGTGTAAATCATGTAATCAATGGCAAAGAACTTATCGCAGATAGATTGGCACTAGAAGCTTTGACTTGTAAGATTTGATGAGATAAAAACTATCTCATACTCTCTATAAAATCAATATCCAATCCAGTCTTTAGAGAAATAGTATCATTATCCAATACATCTAATAACTGTTTTGCTATATTTATTTTTTCTTGTTCTATACCTTTTTTAAGACCTTTCTCTAACCCTTGTTCAAGTCCTTTTTCTAATCCCTTTTCAAGTCCTTGTTCAAGTCCTTGTTCAAGTCCTTGTTCAAGTCCTTGTTCAAGTCCTTTTTCAAGTCCTTGTTCAAGTCCTTTTTCCAATCCTTGTTCCATGCCCTTTTTCAGACCTCTTTCTATTGCATAACTCTCTGCATTTACCAAGTCTCTATAGACTTTTAGATTTTTATGATACTTCTCTTGTTCTATATTTTTGAGATTCAAAAACTCTGCTTTTAAAAAGCTATTTTGTATGATGGTATCATCTTCTATCTCTTTTGGTATATTTTCTATTCGTGATATATTCAAAAATACCCAAAGCCACCATTCCAAATGAGTAGATAGTTCATTTTTGAGCTTTTTCATCTTTGGTATCTC
>DAOVZV010000232.1 GCA_030634925.1 Sulfurovum sp. | reverse complement strand
ATTGATTTATTAGAAATGACGAGTGAAATATGGACTCCTCAAATCATAAATGAAGATATGCCTTTGGGTCTAAAGCTAGATATGAGTAGCCTCAAACAGATACCCACACAAGAAGAAGCAGAAGATAAGATATATGAACTAAAGCTAAAGCTACAACAAGCAAGACAGATATACAAAGAGGAGCAGAAACTACTATCTCAAACTCAAAAAAGAGGTCTGCAAAAGATAGATGAAGATTATGCACATATAGAATACAGTATCAAAGAGATAGAGAAAGAGAAGATAGAATTAGACAAAAAAAGAAGAGACATAATAGCTATAGAGATACCTCAAAAAGAGAGAGAACTCAAAGATGAAGAGTCTGAAAAGATAGCATCTCTACAAAAAGATATATCAGATTTGGATATAGAGATAAGACAATCTAGGAGTGAAATAGATAACTTGAAATTATCTATCAGAGAGTTTGCTACTAATCAAAAAGATGAGCTAAATAAAAACCAAAGAGTATTGAAAACTACCAAGGATAAAGAAGACAAAAATATCCAAGAGTGGCATACCAAAGAGGTATCATCTATCAATCTACTCATCAAAGAAAAAGAGTCTAGCAAAGAGGCTATGACAAAAGATGAGAAGATAGTATCACTAGATAAAAAATTGAAGCTATTGAACCCAGAGATAGAGAATATAAATGAGGCAAAAGAGTATCTAGTATCTTATGAGAAGCAACGGTTATTTATCCAAAGTATAGACGCTAGACGAAGTAGGCTAGATATTTTGATACAAAATAGAGAACAATATAAGCTAAATATATCCAATCAAGAGTCAAATACCCAAAATCAAAAGAGTCAAAATCAAAAGCAGATAGTAGATAATACAAAAGAGATGCTAACCCTAACAGATGGTATAGAAAAGAGTAGAGTACTAGGACTCAAAGGCGATAGTATAGAGGCTACTGATATATACCTAGTAGATTTGATAGCCCAATATCATACTACCAAAAGAGAGTACAAAGATGACAAACTAAACCTAAAAGATACATTAGATAGGCTAAATGACTTCAAGATAAATCCATTTACTCATATATCATTTGACCTCAAAAACCTACAATACTTCACCAACTTTAGCGAAGATGTAGAGACCATAGAGAGGATAGACGAACTAAAAGAGTTTCGAGACAAAAAGTTCGAACCACTCAAGAGAACTACCAACGAAGAGTATCTAAACTTCATCAAAAATGAAATACCACTAAAACTAGATACACTATCACACTCCGAAGATAAGTTTCAATCACAAGTAAAAAGAATAAATGAAAACCTATCAACCATAGACTTCTCCATAGTAAAAGATATAAAGATACTAACACAACTAGGCAACAAAAGAAGTATAATGAAACTCTTAGGAGACATTAGAGATTTGGTATTAGGATTAGATTTCAAAGACACACAAGAGTCACTATTTTTCAATAGAAAAGAGACAAGCCAAGACCTACAAAAGATAAGTATATTACTCCAAGAGATAAAAGAGACTCTAAACGGAGGAGCTATCACACTACTAGACACCATAGATTTGGCACTAGAATTTACAGAAAACGGCAACAAAAAAACAGATGTCATACAGATAAAAAACGAAAGCTCAACAGGAGGAACAATACTACTCAAAATGGCATTGGCAGTATCCATATTAGGACTATACACAGACGAAAAACAATCAACATTTTTCCTAATACTAGATGAAGTATCAAGACTACACAGCTACAATCAAGACCTATTGAGACAGTTCGCAAACAGCAGAGGATTTAGGATAGTATTCGTAACACCAGAACCAATATACGCCAAACCAGACGAGATAAAATATTACAAATTCCAAAGAAGAGGAGATAATAGATTTGAGGTTATTTCGCTTAATTGTGTTATGTAGGTAAAAGATAATAAATATGATGACTTTTATCAAAATACACACGATACACACTTTTTAAGTTTATAGTGTGTACAATGTGTAATTAATAGGAGGTGTTAATGGATGCAAAACATGTACTTAAGATTTTGAAGCATAGTGGTTTTGAGTTGAAGTCCCAAAAAGGCTCTCATAAAAAACTCACTAAAGATAATATAATGGTCATAGTTCCTGACCATGGAAGTAAGGATATTCCAAAGGGAACACTAAAAAATATAGAGAGACAGAGTGGAATTAAATTCCTCTAGTCTCCAAAATTAAATTAAAGGAGTAAAAAATGGAATATATAGCTTTTATACATAAAGAAGAAGATGATTATGTGGCAGTAGTACCTGATTTGAATTTTATATCTAGTTATGGAGATACTTTTATTGATGTGGTTCATTATATTGTAGAAGCTAGTGAGCTTTATTGTGAAGATTTAAAAACTTTACCAAAAGCTTCAACACTTGAAATATTGATGAACAGTAAAGATATTGAAATAGAAAAAAATGCAACACCTCAGCTTATTAATATAAAAGTCGAAAAGCTCAAAAGAATAAATGTAATGATGAGACGAGATATTATAGAGATATTGCCAGAGAGACTAGTAGAATTTAATGGTAATCGTAGTGCATATCTTCAAAATCTTGTTATTCAAGACTTAAATTCACATCATATAGCTATAAGTTAAGACTCTTTACACCTCAAGTATAAATTCCCACAAAATTGTGGGAACTAAGAAAATTAACTAATTGATTTTTTTGTTATTTCATCATAACTTTTAATTCTTTCTGTTTGATTTTTTTCAAAATCCTGCCTTAATTCTTTATCACCATTTATATAAGCTATATCAAACTTTGTTTTATTTTCAAATAAACTCACATAAGCTTTTACTAAGTCACTATTTTCAGGGTTTTTATCAATTTGAGTTTCTAAAAAAGCTCTACAATTTTCAAAATCATTATAATACATTTT
>DAOVZV010000320.1 GCA_030634925.1 Sulfurovum sp. | reverse complement strand
GGTATCCAATCTGCTAGATATGTTGGGGATGAGTGCAAGAAGTCTTATGCGTACAGGAGAGTCAATCTACAAAGAGCTATCTCTAAAAGATGAGCAAGACGAAGCCAAACTCATAGAAGCTATGGCATCAAATCCCAAGCTAATAGAGAGACCAATAGTGATAAAAGATGGCAAAGCAGTTATAGGCAGACCTATAGAAAATGTGATAAAACTTTTGGAAATAGGAGAGTAGCTACCTCTTGTCTTTTCTCTTTTTCCTCTCCTCTTTGACCGAGAGTATCCAAAACCAATTGAGAGATATATATACAATAGTAGTAACCACAATAGAATAAAAAGCACTACCTACATATAGAGGGATAAATATCTCTCCTATATGAGCAGAAAACCACTCCATACTAAGCTCAATGTTGTCTATACCCTCTTTGCCTAAGATGAAATTACCAGTTAGATACTCCATATAATACATAGGAGGCATAGTAAAAGGATTACTAAGCCACACCATAGATATAGCAATGGGTACATTAAAACGCATAAACGGAGTCAAAGCCATCACAGCTAACATCTGCATAGGCATTGGGACAAAACCCCAAAATAGTCCTACAGCTATCCCTTTTGTTATCATTCGTCTATTGATACTAAAATATCCTTTAGGGAGCTTGTATTTCTCCAATAAAAGAGCTACTTTATTCTGGCCTGAGTGTTTTTTTTTAAAAATTTTTCGTATCATAAAGTATCCATAGTTATAATTATTATGTGTATAAGTGTAGTAGTCTATAGCTTTAAACCCCCTTTTTATCAACTTTTGTGTAGAATACGATTACTAAATTACACATAAAAGGTACACATACAATGAGTGGATATATGATTTTTTCTGGAACAGCAAACCCAAAACTCTCTGAAGAGATAGCTACATATCTCGAAATGCCACTATCAAAGGCTACAATTAACCGTTTTTCTGATGGCGAAATAAATATACAAATAGCAGAAAGCGTAAGAGGTAAAGATGTATTTATCATCCAACCAACATCAGCACCAGCCAATAGTCACCTTATGGAACTTCTGATTATGACTGACGCATTAAAGCGTTCATCTGCCAAATCTATCACAGCAGTAGTACCATATTATGGATATGCAAGACAAGACCGTAAAGCAGCTCCAAGAGTACCAATATCAGCAAAACTAGTAGCTAATCTAATGGAGACATCAGGTATCACAAGAGTTGTAACTGTAGATTTACACGCATCTCAAATACAAGGATTTTTTGATATACCAGTAGATAATCTCTATGGAGCGATACTATTTATGGATTATATCAAATCCAAAAACTTCCCAAATCCAGTAATAGCATCTCCAGATATAGGTGGAGTAGCAAGAGCTAGATATTTCGCAAGTAAACTAGGACTAGAGATGGTCATAGTAGATAAAAGAAGAGAAAAAGCCAACGAGAGCGAAGTGATGAATGTCATAGGAAGCGTAGAAGGCAAAGATGTCATACTCATAGATGATATGATAGACACAGCAGGGACAATGGTAAAAGGAGCATCAGCTCTCAAAAAGCTAGGAGCAACTTCAGTAATGGCATGTTGTACGCATCCAGTATTATCAGGTCCTGCGTATGATAGGATAGAAGAGGGAGATTTGGATGAGCTTGTAGTAGCAAACACAATCCCAATGGAAAGAACATCACCAAAAATTAAAGTACTTTCAACAGCATCTATGCTAGGCGAAGTAATCAGAAGAGTACATAACAACGAAAGCGTAAATTCTTTGTTTGAGAGTAATAGTTAGAGAGATTTATTTGTTTAGGAGGTACAATAATGAGTTTAATAGAAGAGATAAAAGATAAGTCAAAAACAGTCCATACGACAAATATTACAATCTCTATAAGTGAAATTATTAGTATGTATAGAGATGGTGATATAATTATTAATCCAGAGTTTC
>DAOVZV010000190.1 GCA_030634925.1 Sulfurovum sp. | reverse complement strand
CTATTTCTCTTTTTTCTTTACCTTTCTCCATTCCTATAGCTTCTGCCTCTTCTTTGGCTTATTCCATCACAGGTTTATAGTCTAGTCTTCTTTTCAAATCTTGTTGGTAACTCCATTTGGCATCTTTATCCAAAGCTAGAAATTCTGCTACTTTAAAGGCATCTATTATTACTTTATCATCTTTTAGTTTTTTTGGTATCTCTATGGTATCGGTTAGATTATTTAGATAGTATAGCCAATATTCAAGATGGCTAGATAGCTCTTCTTCTTGCTTTTTAAATTTTGGCATTTCAAGATAATAATAGCTGAGTTTATCATAAAAAATATCTTTGGTTTTTGTATTGATAAGTTTTACTTTAGTTATATAATCATCACTTTTTTCATCCATTACAAAATCCAAAATACCTACAAAAAAGACTTTTCTAAGCTCATAATCCCAATCTCCTCTATGAGATTGTTCTTGGATAGGAAAGCTTGTATAGTACAAAGCTCTATCTTTAAAATACCTTTGTTTACTTCTTTGTAATTCTACTATAAAATGATTGTTTTTAGTATCAGTACAGAAGACATCAAAAATAGCTCTTCTATCTATGATATTTAGTCCCATTTTCTCTAAGTTTCTATACTCTATATCTATAATTTTATCATCAATATCAAGTAAATCATTCAAAAAGCTAATAAGAAGGTGTTTATTCTCTTCTTTACCAAATATATGTTTAAATCCAAAGTCTGTAAATGGGTCTATATATTTATCTTTTATTGTCATACACATTTTTTGCCTTTTGTTTGATTATATCATATTTACTTTACCAATATATCACAACACTTCTCTTACCCCAACGGAGTGCTTTTCTTCTGTTCATCCCCATATATATATCTATTCTTTTTTTATATCTTTTGTTCATCTTGTCTCTTACTGTGTAGTATCCTGGTAATCCACCTATGCGTATTCTTGTACCATTTTTCATACGGTATTTGGTGAGCATATCCCTAGATACGGCGATTATCCTCATTCCTGGACGGATACGATTGTTCCATGCTGCGAGGAATGGTGTACTATCTGTTTGGTTACTGTGAGAGCTATATGCTGTGGCAGTTACACGAAGTTTGCGTTTGCCTATGCCTTTGGTCATATTTACTTTATGTTTTTTCTTCTGTGCTAATGCTCTTTTCTTGGCTAGTTTTTTCTTTTTGGCTAGTGCTATTTTGTTGGCTACTGCCTCTTTTGCCAATATATATGGTAGAGGTAGTTTGATACTTTTACCTACTATTATAATATTTTTTGACTTCATACGGTTATATTTGATTAGCTGTTTTGTCTTGAAGCCAAACTTTTTTGCGATAGAAGATATACTATCACCTTTTTCGATGGTATATTTACCAGATACTATAACATCTACTATATTTTGTGCAAAAGGTAGTCTCAACTCTTGACCTACTCTTAATCTAGCATCGCCTTTTAGGTTATTGAACTTGCGTAACTCTCTAGTCTTAAGCTCAAATTTACTAGCTATTTTACTTAGTACATCACCATTTAATACAATATATTTGCCATATACTATACTCTTTTTTGGTTCTTTAGTAAGGTTCTTGTCTTTTTGTACTTTGGTATATATGATAGGTTTGTATTTATCTATACGCAGATGAGTTAATTTCTCATCAGCTACATATTTGTCCCATATATCTTCTACAGAGACTACACCTAGTTTGTAGTTTAGATGTTTTTTTCTCTTTCTTTCTATGACCAGCTTTGCATTATCATCTTTATCTATTGTCTTTTTGATAGTGATGAGCTTTGAGCCGTAGAGGTTGCATATCTTCCTACCCTCGGTGAGTACTCTACAATCTACTATCTTTTGGCTATACGCTACAGAAGATACCAATAGTATCAATAATAAATGTTTCAAACTATTTTTTGTCATATTAAATTTTGCTAAACTACAAGAAGTTTAGCATCTCCTCTTTGATTGATTTTTTATCTACTACTATATTATGTATAATAGGCTTGTCAAATAGACCATTTATCATATCAGGTACACTTACATCAGCATTTTGGCTTACCCACTTTAGAGCCTCTATATCTCCTAATACGGTGTGTCCCAATGCACTAGAGACAGCAGGACTAAACTTCGTCCACTCTGCTGTAGAGTATATGATAGTTTTGAGTGGTTTTTCTCTCAATGATTTGTATGCACCAATACAAGTAGCAGTATGTGGTTCTAGTATATAACCTTTTTTGGCATACTCTCCTACTACAGTTTGACACTCACTATCATCTGCAAAAGAGGCATCAAAATCTCTACGGAGATTATCAAGCTCATCACTCTTGAGCTGATATTTGCCTTTTGCTTCTAGCTCTTCCATCAACTCTTTGGTTCTCTCTGCTCCAAATTTATCAAACATAATTCTCTCTATATTTGAGCTTTTTAGAATATCCATAGCAGGAGATTGAGTCTGCATCAAGTCTCTTGTCGTCAAATCATAAGAGCCATTATTTATCCAATCAGTCAATATGTTGTTTACATTTGATGAGATTAATATCTTCTCTATAGGCAATCCAGCTTTTTTGGCATAGTACGCACCCAAAGCATTACCGAAATTCCCACTAGGAACAACTAGATAAATCTTCTCTCCCATAGATATACTCTCTTTGCGTACGAGTTCGAGGTATGAGTGTATATGATATATGACTTGAAAGATAATCCGTCCAAAATTGACCGAATTTGCAGCTGAAAGCTTGATATTCTTTTGAGCTAGTTCAGCTTTGAACTCTTCTGAAGCCAATAACTCCTTGAGAGTATTTTGAGTATCATCAAAATTCCCCTCTACACCTATGACCTTTAGATTAGGTGCATCTTCTGTGACCATCTGCAATCTCTGCACATCAGAAGTACCACCATCAGGATATAGACAAGCAACCTTGACACCTTTTTGGTTTTTGAATGTTTCTAGCGTAGCAGGACCAGTATCTCCACTAGTCGCTGCCATGATGAGATAGTTCTCATTTCGTTTTTGTGCCAAATGGCTCAATACAAATCCAAAAGGCTGAAGAGCCATATCTTTGAATGCACGAGTAGGACCATGATAAAGTTCTGCCACAAAGCAGTCATCTTCTATCTGTGATAGAGGTACAGGATTTGAAGGGTCATCAAATCCATCATATCTATCCAACGCCTCTTGAAGTACAGATGTCTCTATATCTATACCAAAGTTCTGTAAAAAGTCCAATGCCAAAGCCTTGTAATGGCTAGAGATATGACTCTCCAAAAAGTCTCTATCCAAATCTGGAATAGATGACGGTACAAATAACCCACCAAAACTAGCACTAGGGCTAAGTATCGCTTCTGAAAATGGTACAGATGATGGTTTTTTACCATCATTTCCTCTTGTCTCAATAAATTGCATACATATTATCCTAAATATTTATTATAAATTATTATAGCTAAATAAGCTAAGAGTATCTGATATGTTAGATTTTTGGCTTTTTT
>DAOVZV010000066.1 GCA_030634925.1 Sulfurovum sp. | reverse complement strand
GGTTGTTTATAATACCTATTTGTGTCCACAATACCTTAACATCTCCTCTATCTATACAGACATCAGCTACTATATCTACGACATCAGACTTTCTAAACACCACTACCATATCGATATTCTCTTTTATATCTTTGAGACTTCTATATACTTTTTGACCCAATATCGTATCCTCTCTTGGATATATTGGTATCATATTGTATCCTGCTTCTAGTAGATATTTACTCACTCTATGACTAGCTTTTTCTTCTTTTGGTGACGCTCCTACTACTGCTATTGTCTTTGATTGTAGTAGATATTCTTTTATTTGTTCTTTGTCACTATTAGTTTGTGCTATTTGGCACTCCATGCTTTATCCTTTATTTCGATATAATCTAATTAATATAATATCTAGGAAAGATAATGTTAGACTTAAATAGTATAAAAAAAGCATATAGCAGAGTGTCAGAAGTGGTATATAATACACCATTTTCCTATGCACCTGTATTGAGTGAGATGAGTGGATATGAAGTATATCTCAAAAAAGAGAACCTCCAACGCACAGGAGCGTTCAAACTAAGAGGTGCATTTAACAAAATAGCATCATTGGTAGAAGATGGACAAAGGGGTGGAGTAGTCGCAGCATCTGCTGGTAATCACGCCCAAGGTGTAGCATTTTCTGCCAAGCACTTTGGCATAGAAGCTACTATCATAATGCCAGAATCCACACCTCTAGTCAAAGTATCAGGAGTCAAGGACTTTGGAGCAAAGGTCATACTCCATGGTGCTAACTACGATGAAGCTTATGCTTACGCTGTAGTATTTGGAAAAGAGAATGGATATACATTTGTCCATCCATTTACAGATGATGAGGTGATAAGTGGACAAGGCACAGTCACACTAGAAATGCTCCAAGAGATACCAGATTTGGACGCTATAGTCATACCAGTTGGTGGAGGTGGACTTATCGCAGGTATGGCAATAGCATCCAAAGCTATCAATCCCAATATCAAAATCATAGGTGTCTCATCACTAGGAGCTCCTGCGATGAAAAACTCATACCACGCCAAAACTCCACAAGACACACTAAGCGTAAGGACGATAGCAGATGGTATTGCCGTAAGAGATACATCACCCAAGACTTTGGAATATATCATAGAAAATGTAGATAGTTTCTATGGTGTATGTGAAGATGAGATAGCCTCTGCTATACTATTTCTACTAGAGAGACAAAAAGTACTAGTAGAAGGAGCTGGAGCTGTGGGAGTAGCTGGAGTTATGCACGGCAAGATAGACTTACCAAAAGGCTCAAAAATAGGAATAGTCCTAAGTGGAGGAAACATAGATGTCACGATGTTGTCTCTAATCATAGAAAAAGGACTACTCAAATCATCAAGAAAGATGAAACTACAAGTCACTCTAATAGACAAATCAGGAGCATTGAAAGCATTGACACAGATATTTACAGAGATAGACGCAAATATCGTACAGATAGGATATGACAGAACATCCATAGATTTACAATTTGGAGATGCCCATGTATCAGTATCACTAGAGACAAAAGGCAAAGAACACCAAGAACAGATAAGAGCCAAACTAAAAGAAAATGGGTTTGCTTTTATTCAGATGTGATTTGAGATGAAAAAGGAAAAATAATGGATGAAAGATTGATAGGTAAATACTCTGATACTAGTGGCGAAATAGCAATACTAGGAGGATATATTGATGTTCAATTAGATGGAGATACTATATGTACAGTCTCTATCCCAAAACCAAATATCCTAGCACATAGAGATAGTGATAGCATAGTATATTGGAGTGAGGATTTTGAAGATGAAGAAGATAATATATATGAGATATATGTGGAGTCGTCTATGGTAGATACAAATTGGAATATGACTATCACCCCTAATCCTCTATCAACAAAGAGTAAAGATGATATTTTATTAGATTTATCACAAAGACTTACATTTGATATGAATTATACACAAGAGGTATAAGTATGAGTATATATTTGGAAGAATTTTATGAACATATAGATAATATAGAAGTATCTCAAAATTCTACTAATCATATCTTGAAGCTACATTATGTTTATATAATTACATGTATGGAGACATATCTATATAGAGCATTTTGGGGGCTATTGGATGAAAATCCATCCAAATATCAAGAACTTGCAAAAGGTATTGACCAATCTGTAAAGCTAAAAACTATATATACACAAGGACTAAATAAATATATTAAAAATGTTTTATTTAAAGATATACAATTTCATAATATTTTTCAAGTCAAAATACACTATAAACACGCCTTTGATATAGATTTCCCAAGGGATTTGAAAAATATAGGCAAAGCTATAGGTTATAGACATGATATTGTACATAGATGTGGATACTCCAAAAGTGGTAATAAAGTAGAGATAGATTATGAGATATTTCAAAAACTAAATATAGATATTCTTGAATTTATAAATTTTTTAGATATACAGATTGAAAAGTGAAGTAATATATGAAAGATAAAATATTCAATAAACCAATTTCCAAGAAATTTGAGTTTGATGAGGCTGTTGCTTCTGTATTTGATGATATGATTAGCCGTTCTGTGCCTTTCTATGATGAGGTGAGAGGTTTGGTGATTTCATTGATACTCCAAGAACAGTCCGATGGCAAGAGTGTACTTGATTTGGGATTTTCTACAGGTAGGTTTCTATTGGATTTGGATAGCCAGATGAGTAGTGATATGAAGCTAAAAGGCATAGACAATTCAAAAGCTATGCAAGATAGAACTATACAAAAATGCAAAGCTTTGGGTGTAGATATGGAGCTTGAACTAGCAGATATGTTGAAGTATGAGTATCATAATCAAGATATAATAGTAGCAAACTATACTTTGCAATTTATCCGTCCTATGCAAAGAGTAGAACTGATACAGAGATTATATGATGGACTCAATGATGATGGAGTACTTATATTTTCAGAAAAGGTAGTATTTGAGGACAAAAAGCTAGACAAAGATATGATAGATATATATTATGACTACAAAAAGACCAAAGGCTATAGCGAATATGAGATAACCCAAAAAAGAGAAGCCTTGGAGAATGTACTTATACCGTTTACAATAGAAGAAAATATCAAAATGTGCAAAGACGCAGGGTTTGAAAGTGTAGATACTATATTCCAATGGGCAAATTTTGTTACTTTTGTAGCAAAGAAGTAGAAGTTTGATATATTTTTGGTATAATCATCCAATTTATTTCTGAAGGATTATTTATGAGTTGGACACCAAGTAGCTGGAGAGCATTTCCAATCAAACAACAACCAACATACCAAGACCAAGAACTTCTCAAACAAGTAGAAGAGACTCTAAGCAGTTACCCTCCTCTCATATTTGCAGGAGAGGCTAGAAAACTTAAAGAGAAACTAGCAAGTGCAGGAAGAGGAGAAGCATTTTTACTTCAAGGTGGAGATTGTGCAGAGAGTTTTGCCGACTTCAACGCTCCAAATATCAAAAATTTATTTAAACTAATGCTTCAGATGAATATGGTACTTATGTACAGCACTGGCAAACCTATAGTAAAAGTAGGAAGAGTAGCAGGACAATTTGCAAAGCCTAGAAGCTCTGATTTCGAGGAGATAAACGGTGTAAAACTACCATCATACCGTGGAGACATCATCAACTGTATGGAGTTTAGCGAAGAAGCTAGAATTCCAAACCCAGAAAATATGATAAAAGCCTACAATCAATCAGCATCTACACTCAATCTACTTAGAGCATTTTCTCGTGGTGGATTAGCAGACCTAAACAAAGTACACCAATGGAACTTAGACTATATCAAAGACCATTCACTAGATACGAGATACGATGAAGTAAGTGAAAACATAGATAAATCTATGAAGTTTATGTCTGCGTGTGGACTCACTAGCGATGTGATACCACAGCTCCATCAGACAACTCTATATACATCTCACGAAGCACTACTTCTCAACTATGAAGAATCACTTACGAGAAAAGACGAAGAGACAGGAGAGTGGTACGACTGTTCTGCTCACATGCTTTGGATAGGAGATAGAACAAGAGATTTGACTGAAGCTCATATAGAGTATTTCCGTGGTATCCAAAACCCTATAGGATGTAAAGTAGGTCCTAGTATGGGAGAAGATGAGCTAATAGAACTCATAGACGCACTCAACCCAGACAACGAAGAGGGAAGACTAAACCTAATCGTCCGTATGGGTGCGAGTAAAATCAGAGAGTACTTCCCAAAACTACTCAAAAAAGTAAGAGATGCAGGTAGAAATGTAGTATGGTCATGTGACCCTATGCACGGAAATGTAGAAAAAAGCTCAAGTGGATACAAAACAAGAGACTTCTCAAACATACTATCAGAAGTAGAACAGTTCTTTGCCATACACAAAGAGATGGGAACAGTACCAGCAGGTATCCACCTAGAGATGACAGGAAATGATGTCACAGAGTGTACAGGAAGTGCATCATCTCCCATCACAGCAGAGGGACTAGCAAGTAGATACCACACACAATGCGACCCAAGACTAAACGCATCACAAGCACTAGAGTTATCTTTTACTCTATCTGATACTATTACTAAAGCTGAATAGATAGAGGTGTGTTTCAACACACCTCTTCACAATGCACCAACTTTTATAAATATAATAATTATCCTATTTTTCCCTCTTAACCCTCTCAATAATCTCTTCTTTCACAAAAACTAAATTCCTATAAATCCCTTTCAAATCCCCAATCTTAGAAGAGTCATAATTCTCACTCACAAAATATTGATACTTATCTTTACCCAATTTTTCTAAAATCACAAAATTCCAAATAGCTCCTACTATATATGCACCTCTCATAGAAGTATCATTATTGAGTTCTACAGCCGATATTAGCTCTGCTAGTAGTTGTGGTTCAGGATAGCCATCTGTTTGACCTTTTTTAAACTCTTGAATAAAAAAGTAAGGTTTTTGACTCTCAAATAATCCCTTAGATACAACAAAATCTGTTGTTCCATTAAAGATAAATTTATCATTTTGATACTTAAGTGATAATTCATAAAAATCTCTAAATTCATTGGAGTAAGATAAAAAATCTACTCTATTTAAAAGAGGTATAATAAATTTAACTTTTAAATCCTCTTCATTATAACTCTTCATTAAAGATTTATTTTTATTAATGAGATTAGAGAGAAAATCTATTAAATTATCATTGAAAGTCATTTTAAAAGCAAACCAATCATCAAAAACACTTTCATTAATCTTTTGTTTAATATCTACTAACCCTTTTAGTTGTATAGCTGTAATTTTAGAAAAAGAATAACTTTTAAGACCATTATTATCTAAATCTTTTAGCTCTCTAATCTCTTTTTCTAGTTGTTCTATTCTTTCTAGTTCGGACATTTAAATTACCTCTTCCAAATCATATTTAATATTTGTAACTTTTGCTATTTTAAAATTATTAAATTGAGGATTATCTCCAAAAATAACAATATTCTCACCACCCTTTTTTTGAGAACTATCAAAAATAAATCCACTATAACCAATAGACCAAATATATTCTGCCATAATTTGAGTTGGAACATATTCTAAGAGACTATCATTATCTGAAATTGGTTTTGAAATATCTTTGATAAAGGATTGTACAAAAAAAGAATTACAATACAAATTAATATTAAAATCAGCATAAAAGGGATTAAGATATTTGGATAAGTTATCATTGGTAAAATCAATTAACTTTAAGGACTTATCTAATTTAAATTCACCTATTCCCACTTCATCATTCACTTTAACTCTACTTTCTATAAGTGCTGTTTCCTTATCAAAAGCAAAATAGCCATAAGATATACCAACAGGAGAAAAACGGTTATTTCTTGTATATTCAAGCTTATATTTTGGAATTTTTCCTAATTCTACACTAGGATTTTTTCTAATATCTTTTTTATCTTTCTCTGTATAGATTGGTCTTACACGATAAATTTCTTTATCACTATAAGTAGTCATCTTCTCAAAAAATGGCTTAAAATCTTCCAAAGTCTTAATGACAGAAAGTTTATTCTCTTTATCCTCTTGATGCTCAAAATATCGTGCTTTATGTTTTGTATGTTCTCTAAATTCTTCCCAAGCCTCTAATTCATCTTCTCTATCATCAAAACACCTATATAACCAAGGACATGGATGGAACTCTCCAAAATCATCACTTGACTTTTCTAATAAATCCTCTATTTTTGAACTTTCATCTCCAAATATATTTTCATATACTTCACAAAACTCATTTAACGGAGCAATAGCACAAGGGTCGTCAACACCATCTGTCCAATATGTAGGATTTGCACTGCCATAAAACCCATGACTATTTTCATGTTCATAAAGATTTAATACAACTTTCTTTAACTTTTGTATCAGTTTTTCTTCTTCAATAACAAATGTAGGCTTAATAAATTTATCTTCACATATTATTTGATATTTTTCTTTACACTCTTTTATACATTGTTCATCTAACTCTATCTCTCTATCTTCAAACTCTTGTGTCGTTAATTCTTTTTCATGAGTCTCCATACATTTTTGAATATATTCATCAATACACTCATCTGTATGCCATTCATCTATTTCTGTTTC
>DAOVZV010000074.1 GCA_030634925.1 Sulfurovum sp. | reverse complement strand
TAAATTACCACAAGATGCTAACTCAAATCCTGATTGGAAATTTATGGAAGATTATATAAAATCATTACCATATTCAAGTAATTTATAAAAGGAAAAAAATGCAAGATTACAAAGATATAGATACAAAAGCTGGATTCGTAGCAGTTGTAGGACGACCAAATGCAGGGAAGAGTACTCTTCTCAATTTCATAGTAGATGAGAAGTTGGCTATGGTTTCTAAAAAGGCTCAGGCTACTCGTAAGAGAATGAATATTATAGTGATGCATGAGGATATGTATGGAGAAGAATCACAGATTATATTTGTCGATACTCCTGGTATTCATGAAAAAGAGAAGTTACTCAATCAATTTATGATGGATGAGGTACTCAAAGCTATTGGTGATGCTGATTTGATTGTCTTTTTAGCTCCTATTACAGATAAGCTTGGAGAGTATGAGAAGTTTTTGGCTATGAGTGAGCGTAAAAATACCAAGCATATTGTACTTTTGACCAAGATGGACCATGTCAAGCAAGGAGATGTGCTTAAAAAGTTAGGAGAGTATCAGAGGTATCAAGATAAATTTGAGGCTATTATTCCTTTTTCTGTGAATAAAAAGGTCGGTAAAGCAGGGCTGTTATCGGAGATTTCTAAACATTTGCCTCATTCGCCATTTTTGTTTGATACAGAGATATTGACTACTGATAATATTAGAGATATTTATAAAGAGCTTATTCGTGAGTCTATATTTGAAAATCTTTCTGATGAGATACCTTATGAGAGTGATGTAACTATAGAGAAGATAGATGAGAGTGATACGCTTGATAAAGTATATGCTACGATTGTGGTAGAAAAAGATACGCAAAAGGGTATGATAGTTGGACAAAAGGGTGAGGGGATTAAGAGGGTTGGTAAATTTGCAAGAAAACAGATGGAAGTCTTCTCTAGGAAGAAGATATTTTTGGATTTGCATGTATCAGTCAAGAAGGGTTGGAGTAAAAATAGAGATGGATTAGAAGAGTTTGGTTATATTATCTAATGATTTGACCTCTTTTGCTATTTGTAAGAGGGTTTTAATATTATAACATATATAATTTGCTCAATAAATAAGGAAGTTTAATAATGTTTGCTAATTTTACTAAAAAAGAATCATCACAACCAGTAGTCAAAAATGTTATTACTCTAAATGTATATGCAGATAAAAATTATATATTTAAAAACAATGTATGTACTCCATTAAAAAAGCTTTCGTATAATACTTCTAACTTTATTACATCTTATATGACAAATAAGAATATCATTACTACTAATATAAAGATAAGTAGAAGTATTGAAGAAGAAGACCTTGGAGATATGATTGATATCAAGGCTTATGAAGAACTAGGTCTTGACCAAGCAAATGAGTATATAATATCATCACTCGAAGTCGAAACAGAGTCTGAAGATAGAGAATTTCATATATTTGTAGCAGACCCAGAAGAGTTAGATGAGACATATATACCTATAAAAGCAGAAACTAAATATATAGACCTTATCGCACCAGCACCTCTTTTATATAAAGCCTTATATACAAAAGATATACTTCGTTCAAATAATACTCACTGTTTTGTATATTTTACAAAGACTGACGCATTTATTACTATATATAAAAATGGAGAGTATCTATATTCAAAGTCTATAGAGTTTTCTTTGGATCAGATTTATGATAAATATTGTGAGATAATTGGAGAGAAGATTGATGAGAAGGTCTTTTTCTCTATTTTGGAGACAGAAGGACTAAAGACAGTTAATCCTGATTATCAAGAGAATTTTATGAAAATATTCTCAGATGTCTTTATTACTATAAATGATATTATAATTTATGTTAAGAGGGCATTTGATTTGGATACTATCCATCAGATGTTTATAGGAAGTGTAAAAGGACCTATCATTGGTCTTGATGATTATAGTCAAAATTATCTAGGTTTAAATTCAACAGAACTTAAGTTTGATTTTGGTGTTGAAGATGATGAATGGTACACAGACCAGTTACAATACTTGATGATGCTTAGTTCATTGATTTATATGGAAGATGAATCTTCTATTGTAAATCTTACTATGTATCCTCGAGCTCCATCTTTTGTAAATAGGGCTAGTGGTCAATTTATTATATCTACAGCTTCTGCTATAGTTCTTAGTTTAGCTTATCCACTAGTATATCTTGTAGGTTCTTATGTAAATGATGCCAAGATTTATACTCTAACAGGAGAGAATAATGAACTTAGAACAACAGCAAATAAGTATAAAGGGATTATCTCAAAGCAGACATCCCAAATAAGTAAGTTAGATAAAAAAGTCAAAGGGTTACTAGATAAATATGAGGCAAAAACTAAAACACTAGTTGCAATTTATGATAAAAAAGTTAATTATCGTCTAAAATCAGGTATATTTCATACTATAGCCGAGGAGCTTACTAAGTTTGAGGTTAATATGGATATGCTTGAGAGTGATAAGGATAATATAACTATATCTTTGGTTAGTTCAGATGATAGGAAATTTACAGAGGTTATAAAGTATATATCTGATAAACATTTTGACGAAATTATAAGTATAGATATTGAAAAAATCGAAAAAGACCCTATTAATAATTACTATAAAGGTCTGCTAAAGGTTGAGATGAAATGAAAATATTAGAAGATAAATTAGAAGAACTAGATATATATTTTGCTACCAAGAAAGAGAATGAAAAGTGGGTTATGATTTTGGGTTTTGCAGGAGTTCTAGCCTATATGGGGTATGCATTTTTGTTACCATATACAGAAGAACTACACAAAGCTAGTGAGAGAAGTAAAAAGACTATACAAAAGAGTATTATAGATAATAGAACATATTTAAAGTCTATCTCTCGTAATGGTAATCAAGACTATAAAGTTATGAAGCTAAATAAAGATATAGATAATAAAAAGAAAAAGGTGATAGAGTATCAAGATAAGATAAAATTTGTAAATACAAATTTAGACCAGTTATCAGATATGCTATTTAACCAAAAAAGTTGGTCTAGGTTTCTAAACTCTATTACTTATAAAGCAGAGATACAAAATGTTGATTTACAATATATCAATAACCATTATGCAGATAGTAAAGGTAGTTTTGGACATGTATTAGAAATTGGTGTAGGTTGTAAGGGTGATTATAAAAATATTATTAAGTTTATGAATGAGATAGAACAAAATGTTCTAGTTACAGATATTTTCAAATCATCACTAAAGTTGGATGAAAACTCATCAAAAATTATAGCAGATATTCATATATCAGTATGGGGGATTAACCATTAATGAAAAAGATATTTATATATTTTATGTTATTGACATTTGTAAATGCTGACTTAACACTCAAAGAGATACAAAATATGATAAGGAAGATACATGAAAAAAGAGAAGGTGTTAAATTATCAACATTAGAGACTACAAAAGAACCATTTGTTAGACTAGAGGAAAATGAGAATAATATCACAACATTTGTAATCCCTAGGAAAGAGAAAAAGATAGATTTTACTGATGCTAAATTATCTCTAAAAGCTGTGGTAAATGGAAAAGCGTATATAAACGATAGTTGGATTAGAGTAGATGAGAAGATTTTGGGATATACACTTAAGTATATAGGTAAAAGAGGTGTGGTATTGAGAAATGAGAATCATATTAAAAAGCTTTTCTTGCGTAATCAAGAAAAAGGTTTTATTAAAATAAGAGAGAGGTAGTTGAATGGAAAGAATAGAAAAATTAGTAATTAAGTTACTTATATTATCTATATTATCGATAGGATTTACAAATAGTTTGTTAGCTAGTAGTTGTTCTACCAAACTATTTAGTGTAACTATAAAAAGTGACCTTAGTATATCAGATGTAGTAGAAAACTTAGCAGAGACTTGTGATTTGACAGTTATAATAAATGATGAACAAGCCAAATTGCGTATGAAGAAAAAGCTTTATTATGTTAAATTAAAGAATAGCACAATTGCTGGTTTTTTAAATACTATATTAAAAGATAATGATTTAAACTATACTCTAGATGGTAATAAACTCAAAATTTCTTATCTAGTTACAAAGACATTTCGTATTCATTATATATCAGGAGAGAGAACAGGTGCAAGTACAGCAAATGTAACTATAGCTAATTCAAATAAAGGAGATAGTGTAGGTGCATCTACTACTCAAACAGGTATTAGTATCCAAAGTAATGATGATTTTCAGTTTTGGAAGACTATAGAAGCAGAGATACAGAGAATTCTCATAGGTGCTGGTGATGGAGGTGTACATTATGAGGGTGGTGGTACTTCATGGACAGGACCAGATGGCAAAAAATGGACTTATAATCCATTAGCTCCAATTGTCAATGCAGAAGCAGGTATGGTAACAGTTACAGGAACAAATAGGCAGATAATAAGAGTAGGTAAATATATAGATAAACTAACTAAACAGATTAAATCACAAGTTTTAATAGATGTTAGAATTATGAGTGTATCATTTAATGATAGTAAGACTACAGGTGTAGATTGGTCTCAACTATATACTCTTCAAAATATGAGTATCAGTACACTATCTATGGCACAGAAAAATATCTCTACATATACATTTGCAGAGACTGGTATAAGTGCTGCAACATTTGGAGAAGGTACTAAGCCTGATAGTGCTCAAGTAGTTAATATTACAACTAAATCAGACTTATCAGAAGTAGTAAAGTTTCTCTCAACTCAAGGAGATGTTAAATCTATATCTAGTCCTAGGGTTATGACTTTAAATAATCAACCAGCACTTATAAGTGTAGGTAAGGAGCTTTTTTATAAGATAACATCTAGTAGTACAGCTAGTGGTACAGGTGGAGCAGTTGCAGCACAAGGAGAGACAGTTGATTCTGTATTTGCTGGTATATTACTAGATATTACACCAGAGATAGATGAGAGAGGATATATTACACTTAAGATAAATCCATCTATATCTGATACTGTTGATACTGTATCTTCAGGTGGAGCTATTAGAAATATTCCACCAGACCTAATACGACAACAGATAGCATCTGTAATTAAGGTCAAAGATGGAGAACATGCAATATTGGGTGGATTAATATCTACAAAGAGTGGTTTTCAAGATAATAAAGTACCACTTCTAGGAGATATACCACTATTAGGTAGTCTATTTAAAAGACAAGAGAAGATAGATACAGTTGAAGAGTTGGTGATACTTATTACGCCACATATAGTCAAAAACTCTAAATCTATATCACTAAAAGATTTGGGGTATTCAAAATTATAATGAAAAGTAGATATGAAGATGCCAAAAATGTATTTGTAGATTCTATAGATATTAATGATTATATTGAGTTAGAATCATCTATGGTGGCATATAAACAGTTAGAACATAGTATGGATAAGCCTCTAAAGATGATTTTACTCTTTGGAAGACCAGGGACGGGTAAGAGTATATTGCTAAATTATATCCAAGATAAGCTAAAGCATCAAAAAGAAATTTATTACTTTGATACTCCTACTTTAAATGAAAAAGAGTTTTTTCATAAACTATTTAAAATATTAACTAAGAAAGATTTGCCTAGTAATACGGTGGTTAATTTTTCTGCATTAGTTGATTATTGTAAAAAGCTTAGAGGTAAAAGAGAGCTTATTATATTACTAGATGAGGCTCAAATGTATGAGGCTGATATGATGGAGAAGATAAGACTTCTATCAGATAGTAGAGCAGTGAAATTTGTAGTAGCTTTACACAAAACAGATGATGAAGATCTTATAGCCAAAGAGCATTTCAAAACTCGTATATGGGAAGTGATTGAGCTTAAAAATGGTTCAAGAGAAGAGCAGACTGTATATATACACAAAAAACTATTAAAGAAAAATCTATTTGAAATAGCAAATAGTATAGTAGAGAAAGATATGAAGCTTATACATAAATATACACAAGGTAACTATAGAGAGTGTAATAAACTACTATATACTATATTTGAAATTTGTGAATTTTATGATAAAAATGAGCCATCTCAAATCAATTATGAGAGAATACCCAAAAGAATTATTGAGATGGCCGCATTAAAACTAGGATATATTAATGTATGAAATTAAAGAATTAGAAGAGAATTGGAAAAAATATAAGAGAAAACAGTTAAGACCTATAATTATGCTAGTTACTCTTCTTATTGTTATTGTTATAGCTATCTTTACTATAGAAGAATCTCCTATATCTTTGAGTAGTATAAAAAATTATTTTAAAAATG
>DAOVZV010000228.1 GCA_030634925.1 Sulfurovum sp. | reverse complement strand
CATAGACATTTGTATATAGATGCTATATTATTATCACAAACTTATCAAAAAATACATATAAGTTATTTAAGAGATATGGAATATTTTTTGTATGCTGTTCCCTCATCACGCCAACTTTTTACCAGTAACTTTAAATATAGACATCATTTATCCACACCTTTTTTTAATACAAACAAAGTAGAAACAATTATTATAAAAAAAGATAAAGAGGTATTCAAACTTTATGAGAGTGGTGATAAAGTTAGAACTAAATCTATATTGGTTAAACCTATGATTTACCTTGTAGGTCTTATCTCTATAATATATTTTTCTTCCTTTTTAGTAGAGAGTACTATGACTTCTACACCTACAGAAAATGTTCATACTACAACTACTAATAAGACTAAGGCTCATACCACTAGACATAAAAAAGATGATACTTTATCAATATATGATGGTTCTAAATATTTACGGTTTGTATGTATCGTCGATAAGTGTAAGACTAGAAGTATAAAGAGTTTATCTAAAACTACTCTTTTATCTTTGTTGAGTAGTACAAAAAGCAAGGTAATAAATAAAGATGATTTGACTAAAAATATAACTATATATCAAGTTGTAGCAACTGATATATTTTTAAATTTATTTATTGATAGTGATATAGATAAAAAGTCATTTTTCTAAAATTTCATAATTAAGGAGCGAAAAAATGAAAAAAATAATACTATTCATAACATTAATTAGTGTTATGCTATCAAGTGAAGAGGTAAACTTTAGAGAGTTAGCCAAACTAGCTAGTGAGGATTTGGGTAAGAACATCTTTATAGATGAGGATATAGAGGGTTATACACTAGACTTCAATATACATGCCAAACTCAAAAGAGGTGAATTGTATGAGTATTTCAAGATAATGCTTACTGATAATAATATGTCTCTCCAGTACAATAAAAGAGGTGATTTCTATTTTGTGAGAGATACTATATCACCTATCAAGCCAACACCTCCACCAACTGCACCAAAAGAGATACACTCTGCTCTGGTCAAACACTATTATACTTACAAGATAAAAAATATCACAAATGTAGATGTATTAGACTCATTAGAGATATTTGAGAATATAAAATATAAGTATCTAAAGCAGTCTGATATGATAGCCTATAGTGCAACGACATCCCAACACAAAGAGATAAGAAGAATACTCAAAGCAAGTGATAGAAGCGTATTGGCAAAGAGTATCAAGATTACTATATTTAGCGTAAACAAAAACAAGCTCAAAGAGATAGGCACGAGCTTTGAAACATTTGGTATTAATCTAACTACAAAGATAAGAGACAATCTATCTAGTAGCTCAACTAGTGTCTTGACATTTGGAAATGAATATCAAGTCAATGCTTATCTAAAAGCCCTAAATGTTTGGGGTGTTACTAGTATATCTCAGTCACCTACTCTACTACTCACAAATGGCATAGAGACAACATTGGAAAGTGTGGCTAATATACGCTATTCTCTAGGTTCTAGTTCTGTGAGCAATACAGTAGGAAGCACCACATCAGAGAATTATCAGTACAAAGATGTAGGACTAAAAATCAACATAAAGCCAAAGATAAAAAAGAGTTTTGTATATCTTGATTTATCTCTCATAAGTGAAGATTTGATTAGCCTAGAAGAGGATAACCCTAGAGTAATCAAGATAGCATACAAGAACTCATTTAAGGTCAAAAAAGGTAAACCACTACTACTTACTGGCATCAATAAGACCATCATCAAAAATCTAAAATCAAGCATACCATTTTTATCAGATTTACCACTAATAGGCTTCATCTTCAAAGGTTCAAACAAGAGTAAAGAAGAGCAGAACATTAATATAATGATAGAGGTGCTTTGATGTCTAAAACCTATGGACTAACAAAAGATGATTTAGAGTTTGCAAAATACAAGATGAATAAGCAAAGGAGTTTTTTAGAAAATAATCATTTTGTTACTAAGCACGGTGAGAAAAAAACACTCCTTGAACTCTCCTACTCTGCCAACTTATCAGAACGCTATTATAGTCGTCTTCTAAATAAGATTGATACTTTTACATCTACTTCTACTGCTCAAGGTCTTGTACCTATATTTCTTACATGTACCCTAGACGGCTTTTTCAGAGATTTCAAAATCGGAAACTTTGATAGGTTTGATGAAGATACCCAAAAGCTATATAAAAAGCATATACCCAACAACTATAGAAGTGGTCATTATTTTGAAGCTATTACAAAAAAGATAAAGCTTGACAATAAAGACCTGTACAAAATACTGTCTCATCAACTCCATAACTTCAATCGTTCTAGTACTCTCCAAGGGATTAGAAAAGATGGTGATAACTATACTTATATCAGAGTCACAGAACCACATAGAGACGGTACGCCACACTTTCACCTCTTGATGTTCGTACCACAAGATAGGATATTGGATATAAAGATGGAATTTGAAAAGTTCTTTCCTGCTCCACAGAACCATAAAACCAAAAAGGGTGGAGGATATATATCTGATGGTATCAGAGAAACTAATGGTTTCCAAACAAATATCAAAAGTGCTAGTGCCTATATCTTGAAATATCTGCTAAAGAGTTTCATAGATGTTAAAAATCAAAATGATATAGATTATTTACAGTCTTGGTATATGCTAAATAGGATACCACGGCTAATCACTACTCATACTCTAGTTAGTCAAGATGTATATCAAACTGCTTCTATAATAGAAAAGGACTGGTTTTATCTAACTGAGACAAAACTAGAAGGACTATACGAGAGAGATGTAAAAAATAACTACTTCAAACTTGTAGATAGTAATAATAGGTCTATAACTTATCAAAACGGACTGCTAATACTATCCAAAGGAGATAAGATACTCAAACACTATGGAGAGTATAAATATGCTCCTAGGGTTGTTATCTTAAGAAAAGTGAAGTTTAGTATAGATGAACCAAAAGAGTATAATATTTT
>DAOVZV010000089.1 GCA_030634925.1 Sulfurovum sp. | reverse complement strand
ACAGGCAAACTAGAAAATGAAATTATGATAGACCCTATAGCTATCTATACCGAATTATAATAGTATGAAAATAAAAAAACTAACTATTCAAAACTATAAACAGTTTGCTCATTTAGATTTGGATTTAACTTATCCAAAGGGGCATATTAAAGCTGGTGAGCCTTTGGATAAGATTTGTATCATTGGTCAAAGTGGTACGGGGAAAAGTAATCTTTTGGATATTATCAAGAAGTCTGTGATTGATTTTTCTCAACAAGCTCAAAACAGTTATATGCCATTTAATTGCTTCGTTGGTAAAAATACTGATGATAAATATATTACAAGTAGTTTTCAAACAACAGATAATATAGAAGTAGAGACACTTTTTACAGATACAAAATCTGAAATTATTTTTAAGACAAAAAGTACAGTTTTAGAAAATGAAAAAAGCTATTTTATTGATACAAATACGATTAATTCTCCTTTTAATTATAGTTCTTTAAATAATCAAGATATTTCAAATACGGATAAAATAGTTTTAAAAGAACTTCTTACTCATAAAAAAAAGATAGAAGAGAGAGGTATGCGTATTTATGGATTAGATAGTTTTATAAAACAGATTAAAGAAGTTGATAAAAAAATATTTGAATTAAAAAATAAGTCCAATGAGAGTGTTTCTGATAAAGTAAATTATTTAAAAGAGAAAAACTTTATAGATAGAAGTATTATTAATATTAACGAAGATAAAAACTCTTGGGAGCGATTAAAAGAGAGAATTGATAATTATGAGAAAGAGAAGTCAGCATATACAGCCTCGTTATTTAATCAACTTATGTCTGATAATGAGTATTCTAAAGAAGCATCTATAAACGATATGAAAATATGGGAAGATGAAAATGAAAACCTTTTAAAAATTATAGCAGATGATGTCAATAGTATTATTAAGAGGTTTAATCTTGAACTTATCAAAATAGATGAAAATCAACAAAGTTATCAGGGCTTAAAGATTAAAGATTTATCCAATGGAGAGATTATCTCTTATGATAATTTGAGTGTAGGAACAAAGAATTTATTGGCTACTTTCATTCCTCTTAAAAGTTATACTCCTCAAAATAGTATTATCCTAATAGACGAACCTGAAAATTCATTTTATCCTAATATTCAAAGAGAATTAACAGATTTATATATGAATGTGGGAGAGAATAATCAGCTTATTTTTGCGACACATTCACCTTTGATTGCTTCTAGTTTTGAGCCTTGGGAAGTGGTGGAGTTACGATTTAATGAAGAGAAACAGATTTATAGAAAATTATATTATCCAAAAGAAGAAGAAAACCATATTGATAATTATTTTTTAGACCCTAGGATGCTTACTTGGACGAGTATTTTAACCGATGTTTTTGATTTAAAAGAAGAAGGTAATTTGAGCTTTAGAGAACAAAAGCTTATGGAATATGGAATGCTTAAATCTGAGATAAAAGTTATGGAAAAAGGGCTAGAGAGAGATGAAAAGATAAAGGTATTTAAAAAACTATCACAGCTTTTGGGATTAGATAATTAATGAGGAAAATAGATAAGCGTGAGATACTTTCTACAAAATATAAATTATGGGAAGAGGGCTTAGAAAAACATCCAAATTATTACAGTTCTCATAAATATATGACTGATATTAAAATGAATTTATTGTATTGTCAAAAAGGCTTATGTGCCTATACAGAAGAAGCATTATGTGATATTGAACAGCTAGATATTAAATATTGGAAAGATGGTGTTTATAGTTTAGAGTTAGATAGTCAAAATCTAGTTAATGGTGATTTAGAGCATTTTGATTGTGACTTGAAAGAGAATAAAGCCTATCTTTGGGACAATCTTTTTATGGTCAATAGCAATATCAACTGTAGAGTAAAAGGGACAAAACCTATCAAAAATATTTTGAAACCTGATAGTAAAGAGTATGATGAGTATAAATATTTAGAGTTTGACCATACGATTAATAAATTTCTTCCAAATGTAAAACTATCACAAGAAGATAAAAATGATGTTTTGGAAATGATAGAGACGCTAGGTATCAATAGTAATGCGTTTAAAAGAGCAAAACAGCTAAAAAGTCTTTTGGAAGACTTTGAATTAGATGAAGAGGCATCATTAGTTGAACCAATTGAATACATTACATCATGGAAGATGACACTTTTAAATATTAGGAAGAAAATATAAATAACTACTCTAACTAAACATATTCTACATATAGCTTTAAATTATAATAAAGTAGTATTTTATTGTAGCTTTTTGTTACATCATTTCAAATATAAATATAAGTTTAGCCTTAATAATCTTGAATATTGAATTTTTTTGTCATACTCTAATTTATTATGATTTTAATAAGGAGATGATATGAATAGAAGAGATAGTTTGAAGTTAGCAGGTCTTACAATGGCTACTACGGTGATACCAAATAGTGCTATAGCATCAGAGACAAAAAAAGATAATGAAATTATAAAAAAAGTAAGTGGTAAATCTGTAATCATAGTCGGTGGGGGCTTTGGTGGTTTGACTATGGCAAAAGTACTGAAAAAACAAGATGCCTCTATAGAAGTCACGGTTATAGAGAAGAATAGTATATTTATATCAGCTCCTTTTAGTAATGCTCTTTTGGGAGGGTTAAGTGAAGTATCATTGGAAACATTTGTTGGTGATTATTATCAACCTGCTATGAAATATGGATATGATTTTGTAAATGCTACGGTTACAAAGATAGATAGAGATAGAAAGGTAGTGGTTACTACAGATGGTAGTTTTGCTTATGATATTTTGGTTCTTTCTCCAGGAGTAGTGTATGATTATGAGAGGCAATTTCCTCTTTGGTCTAGTGAGAAGATAGCCAAAATATCACAATCTTGTCCAGCAGGATTGATGTCAGGTAATGGATTTGTCTCACTCAAAAGACAATTAGATGATGCCAAAGATGGTAATATAGTCATAGTTCCACCACCAGTAGATAAGTATAAATGTCCACCAGCTCCGTATGAGAGGGCATCTATGGTTGCAAATCTGATTAAAAATAGAAATGGAAAAGGCAAAGTAATAATCTTGGATACAAGAGATGGTACTTTTGCAAAAGATAAGGCATTTACAGAGTCGTGGAAAGATTTGTATCCTGATATTATAGATTATGTAGGTCTTACGGAAGTGACAGATGTAGATGTAGATAAAAAAACTATCACATATACAGAGTTTGCCAATCAGAAAGATATAAAAGGTGTAACAAAGAGTATCAAGTATGAGGTGTGTAACCTAATGCCTATTAACAAGTGTTCACCTATTATCAAAATGTCTGGGATTGATACTGATGAGAGTGGATATGCACTTATGGATGGATATAGCTTTAAGTCCAAAACTGATAACCATATATATGTCATAGGAGACGCTGTAACTCACGCTATTCCTGCTAGTGGACAGACTGCTATATGGTCTGCTAATCGTGCCTCTTTGCAAATCATAGCACAGCTAAGCAACAAAGTCTATGATACCAAAGTAGGTCTCCCTGCGAAGTCTGCAAATATATGTCTATCTATGGTCGGAGATAAACCAGAAGAGGCTATTGTCATTACTCATACTATAGATATAGATGGTAATGGTATGCTAATGTCCAAAGGAAATGTACACAAGCCAAAAGATGGAGCAGAAAAATATCGTTCTCAAAGTACAGCAAAAGCTACAAGAGAGTGGTTTGCAGGTGTAATGAGAGAGCTTTTTAGTTAAGATGATTAATTATTGACTATAATACCGAGATATTTTTATATTTTGGAGTTTTAATAGTATGTATGAGTTTAGAGATAGAGATAATATTAGTTCAGAAGAATTAGTAGATTTGTTGGCACTTAGAGAAGATAATAATGCAGATTTTGTTTTGGTTGATGTGAGAGAAACTATGGAGTATGATAGGACTCACATCAAAGGAGTGGATGTACTAAAGGCTACTTCTATGTTGCCTATGTGGTTTGATGATTTTATAGATGAGTATAAAGACAAAAATATAGTATTTACATGTAGGACAGGAATTACAAGTGGAACAATACATCCTATATTATAACAAAATGGTCACAAAAACACTCTAAATCACAAAGGGGGAATAACCTCATATTCTGGAGAGAGAGAAAGGATAAAGAGATGAATGTAATTGACTTATTATTAAGGCTTCTTAGTTTTAAATCTATCACACCTGATAATGGTGGTTCTTTGGAATTTATAGAGAAGTATATGGATGGATATGAGGCTACTTATGTCAATAAAGAGGGAGTCAAAAATCTCTTTTTGACAAAGAAGTTTGGCGAGGGTTCTCATCTGTGTTTTGCAGGGCATGTAGATATCGTCCCAGCAGGTGAGGGATGGGATACAAATCCATTTGTACCTGTAATAAAAGATGGTAATATATATGCAAGAGGTACACAAGATATGAAGTCGGGTGTGGCTTGTTTTATGGAGGCTTGTAGAGAAGTAGAGGAGTTTGATGGTAGATTGTCAATACTCCTAACTTCTGATGAAGAGGGTGACGCAGAGTTTGGTACGGTGATAATGCTAGAATATCTCAAAGAGATAGGTATGTTACCAGATTTTTGTGTAGTAGCAGAGCCTACTTGTGAGACTGTGTTTGGAGATGCTATCAAGATAGGACGAAGAGGTTCTATCAATGGTTATCTAAGTATAAAAGGCAAACAAGGTCACGCAGCGTATCCAGAAAAAGCTATCAATCCAGTCCATCAGATAGCTCCCATCTTATCAGATATTGCAGGAGTGAACCTAGACAATGGAGATGATGATTTTGCTCCTAGTCAAATGGTGATTACTGATATTAGAGGTGGTATGGAGGTTACAAATGTTACTCCTGCTAGTCTAAAGCTGATGTTTAATGTACGAAACTCTACAAAGACTACACAAGAAGATATTGCATCTCATATAGATAGCTCTTTTGGAGATTTGGATTATAGTCTTCGACTTACACAAGGCTCATATCCATTTGTGACAAAACGAGACTCCAAGATAGTACAAAAACTCTCTTCTAGTATCCAAAATATCACAGGACTAGAGACCAAGCTATCTACAGCAGGTGGTACGAGTGATGCTAGATTTATGGGTGCTTTTGGTATAGATGTAGTAGAGTTTGGAGTTATCAATGATACGATACACGCTCCAAATGAGAGGACTTCGATAGATGAAGTTGAGGGATTATATAGAGTATTTAGAGATATGATACAGCGATTTAATGATATATAAAAGACCTCAATTTGTAGAGTATATGATGGTTCGAGTTATTGTAGCAATTGTTATGATAACTCTGATATTTTCTATATTTTTGTGGTTATTTATCTCAGATATAGATACAGCTCTTGTGTCTATCGGTATGCTTTGGCTTGGATTTTTGATATTTGGATATGTGATATATATAATATCTTCTAATATCCAAAATGAGCTACAAAGTGTAAATAAATACTTCAATAATATAGAAAAAGTCGGAAATGAAGATAATAAAAACTATCTATTTACACAAGATTTTGAGGATATTAATCAAAGCCTAATCAAAATAATTAAAAATGTAAAGAAAAAAGAGGAGATAAAGCAGAGATACAACTCCAAACTAAAACTCAAAAATCGTCAAAGAGGAGATATGATTTCTGCTATAGCCCATGAGTTTAGAAATCCTATCGCGTCTATCATGGGATACTCTCAGACACTTGTAGAAGACAATGACATGCCACCCGTGCTTCAAAATAAATTTCTAGGTAAAATCTATAATAATGGTATGAAAATAGAGTCACTTCTAAGTAGGCTAGTATTGTGGAATAAGTTT
>DAOVZV010000016.1 GCA_030634925.1 Sulfurovum sp. | reverse complement strand
TTTTAATTTTTAATAAAGATAACTGACATTATTTACAAAAAATAAAACGATAAAAAAGAACTTACTCTACCTAACCTCTCTTCTACTTCTAAATGGATGTGTGATTGATGGTGGTCATATGGACGATATGGATGAGGAGCAGATGGTTACTACTGCTATTGTCAAGAGTACTACACTCTATTATGGTGATGTTAATAGTGATGATATTATAATGATTGATATTGAGACTATGAAGCTCAAGAAGACGATAGCTAGTAATGGGATTAATCCTTATGAGATAGCACCTGCTTTGGATGGTGAGCTTTTTGTTCTCAATCGTTCGGATACTACTATTGGTATTTTGAATTCTACTACTGATACAATAGATGATGAAATCCCTTTGGACTTTTATCCTCGTTCTATAGCTATCAATAGTAATCAAAATGATATTTTACTTACTAGTACCAATCTACCTGAAGCATCTATAATATCATCTCAAAGTGCATCTGCTTCATATACTGATTCATCTTATACTACTCCTCTATCTTATGGTGGGAGTACTGCCACAGGACATCCTGTTTGGGTGGATGAGGAGTATTTTTTGCTTTTGGATAGAACTGAAAATACTATAGAACTCTATCACAAAGATAACCATACACCCATAGACAAACTTCATATATCTAGTTCTGTACATCATGTACTCTCTCGTAATAGTCTGTTTTATGGTATTAGTGAGGGTAAGCAAGGTGTTGTCTCTCCTGCTGTTGTGAAGTTTTCTGTAACAGATGGCAAGATAATACTTATAAAAGAACAATTTCTTAGCTCTTTTGAGGTACTTCCTAGTGATTTTAATACAACTTCGTGGGGAGCTCATCATGGGGCGTTGCATCCGAGTGAGGATTATATTTATGTAGGTTCTACAGAGGGTAATGTATTTGTTCTTGACCTAGAGAAGCTATCATTGGTAGATTTGTTTAAATCAGGCAAAGGAGTAGGACATTTTACTTTTTATAACAATACATTGATTACGACCAATCATTATGATAATTTCAAATCATTTTATGACTCTACTAATCCAACAGATAATAAATTTATAAATAATTTATCATTTTCCAAGGAGATTTATAGTGGTATCACGATGCAGTCTCATACATCACATATAGTAGATGGCAAACTCTATTTTATGTTCAATACCGACCAAGATAGTATTTTATACAAGATAGATTTGGAAAAATTTATTATACTAGATAGTATTGTCATAGAAGGTGCTTATTGTTTGATGGGTAGTTTTGTAGAGAGTGATACTCAAATGTGATGATAGTTACAATAGCTGTCACTATAGAAGTGACAATCTATTTTAGCTAGATATATCGTTTATAATAGATACTAAGCTATCTAGCATAAATGGTTTTTGTAGGTAGTATGTTCTGTCCATATCTATAGTTTCATTCTCCTCTTGTTCGTTTGCTGATATTATGATTATAGGTATATTTCTATCTACTTTTCTGATATTTGCTATCATCTCAATACCATCCATTATTGGCATTTGAATATCTGTTAATATGAGGTCAAATGTACCATTAGTGTACTCTTCTAGTCCTAATTGACCATTCATAGATACTATAATTTCTTCAAAAAATATATCTAACATCTCTAATGTATCTTTTCTTACTAATTCGTTATCTTCTACATATAGCAGTTTTATATTTTGTGTTTTTTCTACTAATGAAAGTAAGTCTATCATATTGGTATCCTTATTGTAAATATTGCACCATCTTTACCATTGGATACATATAGTGTACCTCCACAGTGGTCTTTGATGATAGTTTGGCTCATATATAATCCTAAACCTGTACCATCTTTGGATTTGGTAGTAAAGTAGGGATTAAATATATCATTGATAATATATTTGGGTATTCCTCCTGCGTTGTCTGATATTTCTATGATTGCATAAGACTCTTTTTGGTAGCTGTGTATAGATATAGATGGATTTTTTATATCTTTTTCTATTATAGCGTCATAGGCATTTTGTAGTATATTTAGCATGACTTGTTTTAGTTCATTTGGATATGTATTTAGTATAATTGAGTTTTCCAAATCTGATGATAGAGAAATATTTTCATATTCTAGTGATGAGACGATTATATTGATACTACTTTTTATAATATCTTCTAGTTTCACCTTTTCTATAATTCTATTTTGCTTGAAGAAGTTCCTAAAATCACTTATTGTGTTGCTTAGGTATTTGGAATATTTGGATACATTGTCTATCTTTTCATTGAAGAACTCTTGATTATATTCTCCTAGCATATTTTTGAGTTTGAGTGTTGCCATAGTGGCATTGATTGCAGATAATGGTTGTCTCCATTGATGGGCTATCATAGATAGCATCTCACCCATCTGTGCTAGACGAGACTGTTGCATCAGCTGTTCTAGCATCTTCTCTTTTGATGCTACTGCTTTTGCTACCTTTTTTTCAAACTCTGTAACATCTGTAAATATAATTCGTAATAGTTTATAATCTTCAAATGGATACTCTGATATAGATAGTGAATAAGTGCTATCACCTATAGTTACATTAGCATTATCTTTGTATCTTCCTAGGGATAAATCTCTATCTATACTCTCCCATATACTTGGGTCTATTATATCTAATACATCATTGTCTAGGACATTTCCAAATGTATCTTTTGCTTTGCTATTGAGCCAATGTATATATTGAGAGTCTCCATCTCTAAATAGCTCTACTATCATTATATTTGGTATCAAATCAAGAGTATTTTTGGCTATAGTTAGCTTTTGTTCTATGAAATTGGCATAATTACCTTGTAAGTTTCTCATAATATCACGAGTACCTATCATACCAATAACTTTGGATTTTTCATCTATTACTACCAATCTTCTAATATTCTTTTCATTCATAATATTAGTAGCATCTGCTATTATTGTATCTTTTGAGATAGTAATTACAGGACTATTCATCACCTCTTTGATGGGAGTCTCTATATCTATATTCATATCCACAACTCTGATAAGGTCTCTTTCTGTAAATATACCTGCTATATCATCTCCATCTACTATCACTATCGAGCCTATCAAATTATCTCTCATTATCTTGAGGCTTTGGCTTATTGTACTGTTTGGTTTTACAGTTATGATATTTTGATTGGGTTTTATGATATTTGATACTGATATATGGATACGATATGTGTCTCTCTCTAGGTGTTTGAGTATCATCTCTTGGGTGACAACACCTACGAAGTTATTATCATTATCTCGAATGATAAGTCGTCTAATGTTATTGTCTATTAGTATATGTAGTGAGTACTCCAAACTACGACTAGAGTGTATTGATATTAGTCCTACTTGATAATAATTTGACGCTTTTGTATCTAATGATATATCATCTTTGAGTATATATAATAGGTCTCTTTCTGTGAGTATCGCTATAGGTTTTTCTCCTGATACAAATACCACTACACCCTCACCACTCTGTCTCATCAATGCCACAGCATCGCCAAGAGTAGCACTCTTGTCAATACAAATAAATTCTTTTTTGGCTATATCTTTAATCATCAGATACCTTAAATATTATTATGTCTCTTATAGATTATATCTTTATTATATTATAATGAAGCCTTTAATCCATAAAAATAACTTTGAACTTTTATGATACTTCCTGCTTCTAATTTCTCTACAAATGTATCAAATCTATCTTTCTCTTTCCATATAGGAGTAGTGATATTAGCATCTTTTATTAGTTGCTCTTTAGCTTCACTTTTGATAGCTAGTGAGTCTATTAGTCCCACCTTTTGAGCTCTGTAAGCAGAAAAGATATGAGCATCTGCATAACTACTAGATGCGTTTATATCCAATCCTCTAGCATCTGCTACATCTGATACAAATAAATCATAAGCATCTTTGGTTAGAGTCTCCAATTCAGCTCTCTCTTGTGGTGTCCATTTTCTAGTAGGTGTTCCTGCTTCTTTGTATAGTCCTTGCTTGACTGTTTGAGTCTTTACTCCTATAGTCTCCATCAGCTCTGATATATCAGCACTTTGCATAATGACACCTATTGAGCCTATGATAGCCCCTGGATTTGCTATAATCTTATCTGCATAGATAGAGGCATAATAGCTACCACTTGCCATAATACCACTAGCATAAGCGATAACTGGTTTGTGTTTGGACAACTCTCTAATAGCATAAGATATTTCTATAGATGGAGGTACAGAACCACCTGGAGAATTGACATTTAGAAGTACACCTTTGATATTTTTACTATTCTTGGCACTCTCTATCTCTTTGATAATTGTATCGGCATTCATAATAGGACCAAACAGCTGTATCTCTTGTAGGTTTGAACTATCCTCTGTAGATGAAGATGATGGCATAAGCACCACAAACGCTATAAGTATAAAAATCATACCCAAAAAGTGCTGACCTATCCACTTGACAATATTTCCTATAACTCTAAACATATTTTTCTCCTCCTATATATACTTCTGATACCTCTTTGGTGTGTAGTATAGTCCAAAGAGATAATTCCTCTTTTCTCTGTGGCATTTGTGGTAGAGTGACTATAGCAAAATCTGCTTCTTTGCCTACCTCTATCGTCCCACAATTTAGCCTTAGTATATCTGCACCTATAGCCGTGATAGACTCCATAAACTTATCTGCTAATTCTGCTATTGGTACTTGTTGATGGAGCATAAGACCTGCTCGAAGCTCATCAAATATATTGAGTGAGTCGTTTGAGCTAAGTCCATCTGTAGCTATGGAAAAAGGTATATCAATATCCTCTATAGCCAATCTACCACATCCCAAATATCGGTTTGAGCGAGGACAATGGGCTATAGTGTGGTTTTTCTCTTTTATATGAGCTAACTCTTTTTCATTTGCTTGTACACAATGGACAAAGTGCGTAGGGTAAGTATCAAAAGCATGTATAAACTCATCTATATTTGTCACAGGTACAGATGTATTGAAGTACTTCTGAAAAAACTCTTTAAATTCACCCTCACCACACTCTAGCCACTCCCTCTCAGCACTAGACTCCAATAGATGAGCAGATAGTGGCAAAGAGTGTTCTTTGGCTAGATTGACAGCCTTTTGAAGCAATATAGGATGAACAGAATATGGCGAATGGATAGCTATAGCAGGAGTGATACGAGAGTGGCTATCACATTTCATAGAAGCATCTACTCTATTCAAGAAATCACCATAAAGAATATCAGCATAAGAGGCATTTGAACCTATTAGCTCATTGAACAATACCACTCGTTGAGGTGTCTTCTCACACACTTCAAGCTCATTACCAAAACTAGATATTGCTCCAAAAGAGGTGATACCAGATTTCATCATATTTTCACACTCACTACTCATCACACTATTATCACACGCACCCATCAAATCATCTCTATTGTCTATCACAGAGTCCAGCCAAGGCATAAAATCACCATAAGCCAAAGTAGTTTTATTTGCAGAAAATTCCAAGTGTACATGAGTATTGATAAACCCAGGATAGAGTATAGAGTGAGGTTTGGCATATATGATATTGGCATCAGGATACTTAGCAGACAACAGACCAATAGAGTCTATATCTTCTATTTTGTCTCCAAATGCAACACCCAAACCACTGACAAATCCATCAGGAGTATAGATATACTCTGCTACTATTATATTCATAATACCTATCCTTAAAATTATTTAGATAAAATGATACCCAAATAAACTAAATAAGGTGAAAATATGAAAATAGTAGTCATTCAAGGACCAAACCTCAATATGCTAGGAGTCAGAGAACAAAATATCTATGGTCCTATGAAACTAGAAGATATTCACGCACAGATGAAATCATTTGCAGACCAAAACAAGATAGAGATTGAATTTTTTCAAAGCAACCTAGAAGGCGAAATAGTAGATAAGATACAAGAGTGTATCGGTGACGCAGACGGCATCATCATCAATCCAGCTGCCTATACTCACACATCTATCGCAATCAGAGATGCTGTATCTGCTGTACAGATACCTACACTAGAAGTACACCTATCAAACATATACCAAAGAGAAGAGTTCAGACACAAATCACTCATCGCTCCAGTATGTGCAGGACAAATAACAGGAATGGGACCATTTAGCTACCACCTAGCAATGGTAGGTATGACCCAAATACTTTCAGAAATCAAAATGATAAAAGCCAAACAAGCACAAGCATCTAAATAGAGTTCTTAATTTTTACTCGTTCAATATCAGAGCTGGTGAAGTAGAGAAAACTTCCCATACAAATAAACATAAATTCTACATAAGTTTGATATAATTCTTTTATGAATTATATTAAAACTTACGCATATACGCATACCCCAATCAAATTTGACTTTCAACAGACTATAGATAGATTTTTTGTAGAAGAGATACCACTTTATCCACCAACTGGCAAAGGTAACTATCTATATCTCAAAATCAAGAAGAGTGATATGAGTACATGGAAGCTTGTAACTGTACTTGCCAAGGCTACTGGACTTGAAGAGAGAGATATAGGTTATGCAGGTCTCAAAGACAAAAATGCTACTACCATACAATATATATCTCTACCAAAGAGATATGAACAAGAGCTAAACAAAAATCTCACTACAGAGAAGATAGAGATATTGGAAAGAAGCTATCACAAATCACCTATCAAAATAGGTCATCTCAAAGGTAATAGATTTGAGATTGTACTAAATGATATAAATGAAAAAGATGCAAAGTTTTTGAATACAATAGCCAAAAAAATGCAAGTAGATGGTATCCCTAACTATTATGGTTATCAGAGATTTGGAGAAGATAGTCGCTCATATCTCCAAGGCAAAGAGATAGCACATAGTGGGAAGAGACTAAAGGGAAGCAAAGAGAAGCTACTAGTCTCTGCTTATCAGAGTTATCTATACAACAGATGGCTAACTTTAAGAGTCAAACTATCTACTACTATCAATACAAATAGCATAAATGATGCTTCACAAAAACTAGAATATCCAGTAGAACTAGTCAAAGTACTCAAAAAACAGCCACAACTATTCAAACTTTTTATCGGTGATGTGCTTATGGATTATCCTTATGGTAAATCCAAATTACTCAAGGATATGATGTCTGAATCACTATTATTTAAGCAAGGTAAAATATCTCCTACAGGACTACTATCAGGAGACAATGCACAAAGAGCCGTTAGTGATGCTTATCACTTAGAAGAGGAGTTTGATGACAAAGAGTTAAATAGCCTCAAAGGAGATAGAAGATTTGCATGGATTTGGCCAAAGGATGTAGAGACTAGATATAATATAAATAACAAAAAACTAATTATCAATTTCTATCTACCAAAAGGCTCGTATGCTACGACATTCCTAGAAGAGATAGGTAAATTCTCTCTAAAGTAAGCAGATGTATCAGAAGAAAAAGCATAAACTATATATATCAGACCTACTAGATAATCCATCTATAGCATATCCTGCATATTATCTACTAAGTGAGACTATGAGCAAAAATGAGTTATTGCATAGTGCTATCATATCTCTACATAGTTTTGACTTCTCATATTTTGAAGTTCCTAGGAGTTATAAAGATATTTTTGCGATGCTACACTCAGGAACATTCCCCATCTATAAAGAGAAATATATAGTAGGATACTTCGGAAACAAGATGATGTATTTGGAGTCAAATGGGTGGAAAGGTATGCCATCTACGGAGGATATATTCAAAATGGACAACTGGTTAGTGTGCTAAAATCTAATTAAGAGTAATTTTATCTTATTTAAGTTATAATCTCAATCTATCTTAGGTAATGATAGTGTTTTATTCTTCCTCCTTTTTAGAAAAAATCTTTCTTTTAACAAACACATCCCCCATATCAAACCTAAGATAGATTTTATCTATCTATAATCTCGGTCTCTACTATCTGTTCGTTTATCTCTTCTGCTATTTCTAGTATCTCTATTTGACCTAGTATCTCTAGTGCTTCTTGTTGTTCTTGTACCTCTTGTTGATTTATATCTACGACCATTATCATATCTATTTGAACCTCTATAATATCTACCATTATTGTATTTTCTACCATTATGATGATAATAACCATTTCTATAATATCCACCATAATAGTATCTATTACCACTATAATAATAAGGTCTATCATCATTATATCTAGTTGTCCGTACCGAAGTAGTAGCATTTGTTCTCGAACCATTTACCAAAGTAGCAGCAACAATCGTCCCCAAAGCCAAACCACCCACCAACGCTCTCTCTTGTGGACTACAAGCAGTAAAAGTCATAGACGATGAAAGTAATATCACTAGAGTCAAGTACTTAATTTTTTTAATCATTTTTTTTCCTTTTTTTGTAATTTAGTATATTATACTATAGTATAAATGTGAAGTGATTGTGACAACCTATAAATAATATAATTTTAATTTTGTTTTAATAAATTAGAAATACTTAAAGCTGAAAGAATTGCAACAACTGGATAAACTACAAAAATCACTCTCAAAACACTACTAGCTAAAAGTGCATTTGCCAATATTATAGATATAATTATTCCAAATAAAATAAATATTAATCTTTTATTTTTATAAGACAAAGAATAAATTACAAAAATCCATAAGAATCCAAAAGTAAAAAAAATCTGAACTAAAAATAAAATTGTATAGCTTAAATTACCAAAATGTAGTTCTAAGTAACGAAACTCTATCTCTCCTTTTGAGATATTCCAACCATATTGTATTGAAAGAGGATCAACTTCCATAAATAACCTTAATCCTACAAATGAAATAATAGGAAATAATAATATTTTTAATACAAGTAATATACTTTTTTTATTTTTAAAAGAGAGGGGATAAAGTAATAGTAAAGAATATATAATAAAAACCAATTTTAATAAAATACCTAAGGAAAAAGTAATACTTAACATAATATATTTCTCTCTACTAAATAAATATATTATAATTGCTCCTATAGAATAGGAAATTACATCTAACATAAAAAACTGTGATGTTTGAATTGTACCAATTCCTACTATTAAACCTAAGGCCAACATCCAACTTATCAGTTCATCATTTATATACTTTCTGATAGCTAAATATAAAAACCAAACAGCAGTAACTAAAAATAAAATATTAAAAAGTCCCATAATAGGCTGTAATAAGTTTAGTGCTGTTGCTTTATTATTATTTGATATCCATAATGCTATTGAACCAATAAACTTGGGATATAATGGTCGTAAAGAATAAGGAGGAACAGATTCTTCTCCCAATGCAATTTTTATATATTGAAAACCATCACCTCCTGCAGTATTATAATCTTCAACAAAAAACTGACTAAATTTACCACTATGTGAAAGGTTTATTATATCTTTGTGTAAAGAATTTTCTCCTCCACTATAATTAACTCCTTTATCAAGAATAAAAAAATTACCAAATGAAATAAAAAATGCAAAATTAAAGACAAGAATTAACATAACAATATTTTTATTATTTTTCATAAATTCTCCTTTTAAAAGGAGATATAATAGCAAAAAAAACTTTAGCTATGACAATCACCTCGTATATCTATCAAAAGTATCATTTTTAGGTACAGAGTGCAAATCAAAAGGTATTGGCTCTGCTATTTTTACTTTTGGAGTAGTAG
>DAOVZV010000170.1 GCA_030634925.1 Sulfurovum sp. | reverse complement strand
GTAAATATCGCATCTATCGTAGGTGAGACAGGCAACGCAGGACAGACAAACTATTCAGCATCCAAAGGTGGTACTATAGCTATGACCAAGAGTTTCGCTATGGAGTCTGCTACTAGAGGAATTAGGTTCAATACAATCACTCCTGGATTTATCGCTACAGAGATGACAGGTGAACTCAAAGATGAGATAAAAGCATCATTTATATCCAAAATACCACTAGCCAGATTTGGAGAGCCAAAAGAGGTGGCACAAGCAGTAGCATTTCTACTATCAGACCACTCATCATACATCACAGGAGAGACACTAAAGGTCAATGGTGGGATGTTGATGTAGATAGCCTATGAAGTCTATTTGAACATATCCTTCATTTTTGAAAAGAAGATATTAGCCAAACCTTTTGGTTTTGCTATATTGTCTATAAATTGATTATAGTTCATCTTCTTCTCTTCGAGATACGCTTCTAAGTACTCTATCGATGCGTCCATACCATGCTCATTTTCTATCTCTAATAGTTTTGCATATAGAGGTTCTATCTCACTTAGTACATTTTTGGGTGCAACTTGTCTAAATGCAATATAGTTACGGACTTTCATATTTTGGTCTCTCTTGATGTCAAAATCTGTGACAACCCAATAGTGGTCTCCATTTTGTGCCATATTTTTGACAACTGCTGTGATGTTTCTCCCAGCCTTGATAGATTCCCACATAAAGTAGAATATAGCCTTTGGCATATCAGGATGTCTCAAAATATTGTGCTGTGAGCCTATTAGTTCAGTCTCTTTATATCCTGAAACCTCTACAAAGTTACTGTTTCCATAGGTTATTACACCTCTTTCATCAGTTTTACTTACAATCATCGTATATTTGTCTATCTTTATCTCTTTACCTGTAGGTACTGGTCTCATTTGATTTCCTTATTTAAGAATATATCTAATATTATACTTAATATATGCTTTGTATTAGTATGAATATTATTACTTTAAATTAATAACTTTATAACTTTATAAGAGGAATAGTACTATATAGAACTTAAAGTTATAAAAGTTATAATTTCAATATGAAAAACTTATATATATTACCCTTACTTTTAACCACTATCAACTCTTATGCTCACGATTATCATAATCTCATACATAATTCTATGGTCAAATCTACTTTTAGCTACTCTAGCTTTAGTAATTCCAAGCAAAAAAGAGATAGCAAAAGCTATAGTCTATCACTACACTCAAAGATAGCAAAGCACAAGATAGAGATGATGTATAGATACTCTCATGCCAATACTCTACAGCCTCCACTCAAAAGTGACCTATTTGTCGATAAGGTATTTGGACGATATAGCTATGATATAGGAGATAATGATAGTATCAATATGAGTATGATGTATATCAATGACAATCTAGTACCCACAGACCAAGGAGAGATATATGGACTAGGATACACTCACAAATCACATGCTCAATATAGGCTAATACTCAATCAATATTGGAGTATATATGATGATTTCAGTGTCAATCAAAGTGATATAAACCTACAACTCCATCATAATATAGGAGAGACCATAATAGATTTGAACCTAATGGCTAAATATATTACATTAGATGGATACTCAAACAAGATATTTAATCCCAAATCATCTTTGGCAGAACCTGATGACGAGTATCTATCATTTGGAGTCAAACTACACACAGCCTATGAGAGTTATCACGCAGGAGTAGGTGCTTTTTGGGGAGATAGAGTATTTGCCGTGATGAACAACGGCTTCAACACCCAACACCACGCGATGAGATTTACCCAAGGATATTTCCTAACCATAGGCAAAAAGATAGGTGCAATAAATCTAATAGCCAAATACTCCCACCAAAAGGCAGATGAACTACCTATGGACAATATGGATATAGAAGTAGATAGCTATTCTTTGCTGTTGAATTATAAGTTCTAATACCTAAAAGTGATAAGCTAAACCTACAGTACCCATAGAACTTCTAGCATCACTAGTTGGGATATGTCCATCAAACCCAGTCCCATTATAAAGAGCAGTATAGTCTATAAATATAGAGATATTATCTGTAATAAGATACTCTAAACCAATCCCCCATTGAAAGCCACTCTCAGTTTTATCACTTGTACCTGTAGGTAAATCTGTATATGTGAGCATACCATAACCAAGCAATCCATAAAGTGTAAAATCTCCTAGAGAGTAAGATGGTCTAATATGCAAGGCAATATTTTGGCTATCTGTAGGATAGTTCGAGATATTTGTTCCTACTAATATCGTACCTTTATCATACGCTACATCTCCTACACTTTGACTATATCGTGCTTCTAGTGCGATATATTCATTGTATTGATAACCTACCTTTAGAGTAGCACCTAGACTCTGTAGCGTCTCTTCTGTATTATCATCTGCGAAGTTAATTCCACTAAGTCCCAATCCTATATAGAAGTGATTAAAAGGAGTTTCACAAGGTATCTCTATAGTTTTGACTTCTGCTACATTTTTATCTCCTCCTGCCAAAGCAAGAGAGCTTAACAAGAGTGAAGATAATCCTATTTTTAAAATCTGTTTCATCTTTTTTCCTTATCTATAGATATATGCTGGGACTGAACCATCTTTGATACAGACCTTTTTTACGCCACTAGCCGTGTGAAGTATCTCTACTTCAGGGACTGTGCTTGATGGATTTAGTGCTTCTCTGGCTGATATGCTATCTCCACTTTGGAGAGTTTGATAGTTTGTCATATCATCTGTAGCATTACACTTTTCGGTGATAAGTATGCCACTATCTGTAGAAGTACTACTATTACAACCTACCAAAAGCAATGAAGCAATAGTTATTATTATCGTATTTTTCATCTATTTTCCTTATTCTATAATTAGTGTTTCATATATTTTGGCAGTGATTTTAATCACAAGCTCATCATTTTGGAATAGTAATTCAATACGACTTCCTGCATGATATGCTTGATTGTCTTTGAGTGTATTTGATATTAGAGTCTCTTTGCTAGTAGCAAGTTCTATCTTGACAATCTTTGTCCTAGATTTACCCTCTTTATCTGTGATGATAACAGCTTTGTATATAAATCCACTCTCTGCATCTACCTCGGCAGATACTGTAGTTTCTTGTGTCTCTTCATCTGTAAACATTTGAGTATTTGATAGATTGGAGATAATCCGTGTAATCTCTGCTATTGTCAAATCTATAGGTGTTACTTCTTCTTCCGTTGGAGTTTCTGTTTCTGTTGGAGTTTCTGTTTCTGTTGGTGTTTCTGTTTCTGTTGGTGTTTCTGTTTCTGTTGGTGTTTCTGTTGGTGTTTCTGTTGGTGTTTCTGTTGGTGTTTCTGTCTCCGTTAGTGTTGTTTCTTCTTCTTTCGTTTCACTGACTACAACAATCACCGTTTTATCTACAACACTTCCTTGCTGGTCATCAAAAGAGATAGTGAATCTATCACTACCAGAATAACCTATATTTGGCGTGTATGTAATAGTCATTCCTTCTATGAGTAATGTTCCATCTGTAGGTGCTGTCTTTTCTGTAGGAATTACAGTATCTCCATCTATATCATCAAAACTAAAAGTTGTACTTTTGGGAGTATCTTGTTCTGTGGAGATATTATCTGAGATATTGATTTCAGGAGCTGTATTAGGTGATATTACTATTTGAGTAGCTGAAACCGACGAACTATTTCCTGCTAAGTCTGTTTGTGAAACTGTTAAGCTTACATCATTTGCCAAAGGTGAAATTGGTGTAATACTCCACTCTCCATTCTCATCAACAATCGCTGTACCTATCTCATTTCCATCAGAATCTGTTAGAGTAACTGTAGCTCCTGCTTCACCTGTTCCTGTAATTGTCTCTCCATTG
>DAOVZV010000173.1 GCA_030634925.1 Sulfurovum sp. | reverse complement strand
TGATATTGTAAATGTATGCTTTCCCTCTATATATTGGTCTGCACTTCCTATCTTTATGCGTACCATATCTCCTGCATCACTAGAACGGATTTGACTAGTCTGCCACTCTACATTTTTGTCATCTAGCTTGACGGCAAACTCATATAGTCCTATATCACGAGTAGCAATCCCTCTCTTGATAGTAAATGGTATATCTCTATATATACCGTGTTTTCGTTGTGATTTGAAATCATACTCTATAGTCTCAACCACATACAGCTCACCACTCTGTTCTATATGTAGGTCTATGTTGTATCTACTTATCTCTTCTGCACCTACCCCTACGATGAGAAGTATATAAAATAGTATAATCCTCATATTACAAATCTATCTTTGGCATAGTATCTACATCGATACCCTCATCTATCTCAAAATACTCACGAGAGACAAATCCAAACTTTTGAGCAATCATTACATCAGGAAAAGCCTCTAGTCTATATCTATAATCTCGTACAATAGCATTATAATATCGTCTAGCATTTTGCAAAGCATCTTCTAAGTTTGATAGCTCATTTTGAAGATTGATAAATGTACTATCTGCCTTCAAATCAGGATACGCTTCTGCCAACGCAAACATCCGACCCAACGCACCTGCCATCATATTGGAAGCCAATGCTTTCTCATCCATACTATGAGCATCTATACCCTGTTGCCTAGCCTTGACAATCTTCTCTAGCGTATCGACCTCATACTCTTTATAGCCCTTGATAGTATCCACCAACGCAGGTATAAGGTCATAACGGCGTTTAAGCTGAATATCTATATCAGACCAAGAAGCATCCATCCCAGTCTTTAGTGATATAAATCTATTATAAATCACAATAGCATATATCACAATACCAACTACTATCAATAAAAATATTATTCCAAAACTCATATTTGTTCCTTTTGTATTTATCATTATATCCATATCTTTTTTATTTCTCAATAGAATTTCAATAAATATTATAGATTACTTCCAGATATACAACTAGAATCCAAAGCTATCCTACACTCACCATGTATCTTTGAATAAGTATGATTTTTGTTAATAATGCCATGGAGATTCGTCTTTTCTTCCATTTAGAAATGACAAAACCTTATATACTAGTGTTTTTCGTTTGTCTAGATAAAAACAAAAAGATTAAGTGCATTGATAGAATCTATATAATCTCCTCTTCTATCACTTCTCATCATCCTCCAACATATCAATCCTCTCTCCATTTTCATTGAATTTACTCTTGAAATAGTTTCTTACTATTCCAAATGTAAGAAACGCAAATATAAATATTGCTATTATGTAAAGTATATCTCCAAATGACATTTAGCTCTCCTTTTGATTTGTTTTGGTGTTTTCTATGGTTATCTTCTCAAAACCATCATAATTTTGACGCAGTGCTTCATAGATTACTACGCCTACACTTACTCCAAGGTTCAAGCTTCGCCCTGCTCCACCCATTGGTATTGTGATACATCTATCAGGACTTGCTAATAAGACACTCTCATCTATACCTTTTGTCTCTGAACCAAATAGTATATAATCACCCTTTTTAAATGGAGCGTCAAAGTATAGATTGTCTGTTTTGGTCGTTGCCATAAAGCTATCATCTGCTATGGGGTGAGCCTCTAAAAACTCTGCGAAACTCTCCCATATTGTGAGGTCTAGCTTGTCCCAATAGTCAAGTCCTGCTCTTTTTACTGCTTTGTCATCTATGTCGAACCCTAGAGGTTTGATTAGGTGTAAAGACGCTCCTAGATTGACGCATATTCTGCCTATTGTGCCTGTGTTTGGTGGTATTTGTGGTTCTACCAATACTATATTAAACATTAAAAAATCACCGTTTTATTTCCATTTATAAATACTCTATCATTGAGGACTAGTGCCAATGCCCTTGATAAGACTATCTTCTCTCCGTCTCTTCCTGCTTTTTGCATATCTCTCCACCCTAAGCGATGATTGACGGGGATTACATCTTGTGCGATGATTGGTCCTTCATCTAGGTCATCTGTGACGAAGTGAGCAGTTGCTCCTATGATTTTGACTCCTCTTTGAAAGGCTTGTTTGTATGGGTTCGCACCTATGAAAGCTGGTAAAAAGGAGTGGTGGATATTGATTATCTTTTGGTCATAAGCTTTTACAAATTTGGGTGTTAGTATTCGCATATATTTGGCTAATACCATATAATCAAAATCCAATTTATCTATAGAGTCCATCATAAGCTTCTCATGATTTTCTCTACTCATATCATCAGAGCTAATATATATAAAAGGAATATCAAACCTGCCTACAAGAGTACCCAATATCTCTCTATTGGCTATGACACACTCTATATCAGCGTCCAATTCTCCTGCTTCGTGACGGATGAGAATATCACCCAAAGCGTGAGACTCTTTTGTAGCTAGTATGACTATCTTTTTGGATTTTGGTTCTATGACTCTGATATGTGCTTCAGTAGGGAGAAGAGCCGTAAGCTCTTGATATAGCTCATCTATATCAAAGAGACCAGAGACTACCGTACGCATAAAAAACTTGCCCTCTTCTTTATCTACAAACTCACGGTTATTGTCTATATTTAGACCTCTATCATAGAAGACTTTGGAGATTTGATACACCAAGCCCTTCTCATCTGTACAGTCTATCAGGACTCTCGCTCTCTTTTGCATGGTCTTCCTATTTGCTACTATAATCGGCTACTATATCACCCATCTCACTACAAGTACAAATCTCTTTGGCATCATAATCACCCAAATCACCTGTACGATAACCCTCGCTTAGAGCCTTTTTGATAGCATCATCTATCTTGTCAGCAGAAGCATTTTCACCTAGTGCATATCTGAGCATCATACTAGCACTTGATATAGTTGCCAATGGATTGGATATACCTTGACCTGCAATATCTGGAGCTGAACCGTGGATTGGCTCAAATAGTCCTACACCTTTACCAGTACTAGCACTTGGCAAAAGACCGATAGAACCACTAAGCATACTAGCAGCATCTGAGAGAATATCACCAAAGATATTACCAGTAAGTATCACATCAAATTGCTTTGGCTCACGGATAAGTTGCATCGCTGCGTTATCTACATACATGTGAGTTAGTTCCACTTCAGGGTAATCTACTGCTATCTCTTCTACTATCTCTCTCCAAAATTGGCTAACTTCTAGTACATTGGCTTTATCTACAGAGCATATTCGTTTTTTTCTCTTCATAGCTATATCAAATGCTACGACTGCTATCCTCTTGACCTCTTCTCTCGTATATACCATCGTGTTAAATGCCATATCCTCTTGAAGTTCTCTTGGCTGTCCAAAGTAGATACCACCAGTTAGTTCACGAACTACCATAATATCCACACCCTCTATGACCTCTGCTTTGAGGCTAGAAGCATTGACAAGCTCATCATATACCATAGCAGGACGCAGATTGGCGAAAGTTCCCATCTCTTTACGCAGACCGAGCAGTCCACTCTCTGGTCTAAGGTGTCTCTCCAAACTGTCCCATTTTGGTCCACCAATAGCTCCAAAAAGTACAGCATCACACTTTTTGACTCCTTGGATAGTCTCATCAGGAAGTGGTACACCAGTCTCATCTATAGCAGAACCACCTAATAAAAACTCCTCATATTTGAGAGTAAACCCTTGAGATACAGATACTGCGTCTAATACTTTGATAGCTTCATCTATGATTTCTGGACCAATACCATCACCCTTGATGATACCTATTTTATAACTTTTACTCATAATTTATCCCTTTTTATTTGT
>DAOVZV010000325.1 GCA_030634925.1 Sulfurovum sp. | reverse complement strand
CCTCACCAGTTTGGTTGTCACCTTGATGTACTACTGCACCATCAGGAGAGGTAGCATTATTATAAAAAATAAAATGTGCATCACTTACAACTTTACCATCTGCACCCAACATAAAAAGTGAAGCATCCAAATCAAATTGAGCTCCTGTATCTGTAGCATTTGCATCCCAACCTAATCCAACTTTGATATTCTTTAGTCCTGGTGCTTCCTTACTTAGTGAAACTCTTCCACCTTTACTTAAACTTACTGCCATATTAAATCCTTTAGTTTTTTGATATGATTGAAGTATATCAAATGTAGGTTAATGAAAACTATCTATCTATTTTCTGTGTTTATATTATTGTTAATTATAGGTTATTTATCTTTTGAAAAAGAGGAGGTTTTGGGATAGGACTCAATATTGTATTATCAAGATAGAACTATACTCTCTCAAAGGAGAGGGTATTATGTTTACACTTAGGTTTAATCCACACTCTCCATCAAAATACCGATAATATCAGTCATTGTTAGTATTCCTTGAAGCTCATTATTGTCTAGTACCAATAATCTTTTTATGCTATTGTTTACCATCATTTTGGCTGCATATTTGATATTTAGCTGAGAAGATACAGAAAAAGCAGGAGTAGAGGCTATATCATATACATTGAGTAAATCAATATCTCCATCTTCTGCTACTATGCTTTGAAGTATATTTTTGAAAGTCAAAAGACCATAAGCACCATCTGGAGAGTTCTTATCTACAATTACAGAACGAACTCCACTAGATTTCATACTACTAATAGCCTCTCTTACTGTAGCCATTGGTGATACTATTATCAATTTTTCTTTTTGTGTCATTATTTTTTCTACTAACATTTTTGCTCCTTTTATATCATTGACTTGATGTCGTGTTCAAACTTGTGTAACTCTTTTGTATCGAGTCCTGCTACATGGCTCAGAGGTATAGTAAATGCCAATCCACTATTTTCTGGATTATCCAAATCAAACTCCTTACGCAAGACTTTCATCACATGCATAGATAATTTTCGTGGCAATACAAATAGCAAAACAGATACATTTGCCTCTAGTGTAAGACCGAAAAATACTTTTTTCTCTTCTAGTCCAATGTTTTTACCATGAATTATAGTCACAGAACCTGCTCCTGCCTCTTTGGCTACTGCTATAGCTCTCTCTTCATCTTTGTCTTCTATCATAATCACGAGTGCTGTAAATTTCATTTAAACCTCCTTAGTTTTTGATTTGTAATTGGCATATATGCCGTATCCCATCACCGTAAGCATAGGGAATAGTGATGCAAATGCGATAAGTCCAAATCCATCTATCAGAGGATTACGACCCTCTATATTCTCAGCTAGTCCTAGACCCAACGCAGCGACGAGTGGCACAGTCACAGTAGAAGTAGTAACTCCTCCACTATCATACGCGATAGGTACTATGTATTTGGGTGCAAAATAAGTGAAGATAATCACAAATATATATCCAACCACTATATAATAGTGTATAGGGTCACCTGCGACTATCCTATATGAACCTAGTCCAATACCAATAGCCACACCAAATGCCACAACTATCCTAAGGGTATTTTGCTTGATATTTCCCTCACTTATCTCTTCTGCTTTGATAGCGATAGCTAGAAGTGCTGGTTCTGCCATAGTGGTAGAGAAACCTATCAAAAATGCAAAGAGATATATAAGAGCATTATTACCCATATCAGTAAGCTGAAATGCTATCGTCTCACCGATAGGAAATAGTCCCATCTCTAGTCCAACGATAAACGCATAAAGCCCCAAAATCACCATAATAATACCAGTAATTATCTTGTGTAGATGAGCTACTGGCTTTTTGATGATAATATATTGGAAGAAAAATATCACAATCAATATAGGTGCAACATCCTTGATAACTCCTATT
>DAOVZV010000191.1 GCA_030634925.1 Sulfurovum sp. | reverse complement strand
GATAGTATGTGGAGTGTGATACCTGCTGTACAAGTCGTATCATTTAGACTTCTAACAAAGCTAGGATTACAAGACCAACTAGATATGATGTATCTCGAAGATGATGTCAAGAAGTGGGCAGAAGATGGTATAGAAGAGACTTCAGAGAGTACAAAACCAACAAGAGATAGCAATGGTAATATATTAGAAGAGGGCGATAGCATTACTATCATCAAAGATTTGGTAGTCAAAGGTGCAGGGTTTACAGCCAAACAAGGAACAACAGTCAAAAATATACATCTAGTACCAAATGACAATACTATGATAGAGGGTCGAGTAAATGGAACAAAGATATTTCTACTTACTAAATTTCTAAAAAAACTATAATCTTATACTCCCAAGGAGCATCTTATGATGAAAATAATTGAATACTTTATACACAATAAGAGTTTAAATTATATTTTACTCTTTTTTCTTCTCTTTTTGGGAGTTAATGCTTATCAAAATATACCAAAAGAACTTTTTCCAGAGATTGCACTAGACAAAATATCCATTACAGGTGGTTATGCAGGGGCAAGTGCAGACAATCTGGACAAAATGGCTGTAAGAGATATAGAAGACTCTCTAGGTAATATCCAAGGCGTAGCCAAGGTAGAGAGTGTCATTAAAGCTGGTAATTTTGCTATAACTTTGGAACTTGTATCAGGTGCTGACAAGACTGATGCACTCAACAAAGCCAAAGATGCTATAGCCAAAAGTAGGCAATATCTACCACCTGATATGGTAGAACCAGTAGCACAAATACTCACACGAAATCGACCTCTAGTCAATCTATCTCTATCTAGTGATACTATGACCAAGGGTGAGCTGATAGAAGCAGCCAAAGAGATAAAATCCAAAATAGCAAGAAATCCCTATGTAAGTGAAGTGATAATATACGGAGACTCTGACAAAGAGGTATCTATAGAGATAAAAGATGCACAAGTTAGGGCTTATGGATTGGACCCTTCTATGATAGTATCTGCTGTATCCAAACTCTCATATATCTATCCTATCGGAGACATCAAACAAAATGGTAACTATATATTTATATCTACAGTAAATGGCAAAAGTGACAAACAAAGCTGGGAAGATAGTATCATCAAGATAGGTGATAAACAGTTGAGACTAAAAGATGTAGCATCTGTATCACTTACATATCCACAAAAGACGACTCTATCAAGCTTCAATGGACGCAAAAATATTACTCTTGCCATATCCAAAGGAGCAGAGGGTAATGCTATGGAGATTTCAAAAGAGCTTCAAAAATATGCCAAAGAGAAGCTATCTCCAATATTTCCTGAGCTATATTTTGACTTCTACAAAGATACATCAAAGCCTGTAGGAGATAGACTAGATACAGTTACTTCCAATCTTCTGTTTGGACTAATATTGGTATTTTTGTCTATGGCACTATTTATCAATGTGCGTATAGCTACTGTAGTTGTATTGGGAATACCTGTATCATTTGCTATTGGTGTAACATTTATATATAGCATAGGATACTCTATCAATATCATATCCTTGCTAGGTGGACTTATTGTCATCGGGATAGTTGTCGATGATGCGATAGTGGTATCAGAGAATATACAAAGGCATATCAACGAAGGTCTATCTCCCAAAGATGCTATCAGCAAAGGTGTAGGAGAGATGATACTGCCAGTTAGTTTGGCTACTATGACTACCATTGTCGCATTTTTGCCTCTATTTATGCTCACAGGAGAGATTAGAAACTTTATTATACTTATACCTATTACTGTAGTTATGATTTTGATAGGTTCTTTGATTGAGAGTTTTTTCTTTTTACCTCTTCATGCCAAAGAGTTACTCAAAAAGCAGAAAAACTTTATCAATTGGAAGCCATTAGAAGATATATATGAGATACTATTATACAAGATAATACACTTCAAATATATATTTTTGTTTACCTTTTTGGTGATGATACCAGTTTTGTCTATAGTATCTGTCAAGATGCTAAATTTTCAATTTATGCCAAGCTTTGATGGTAATTATCTATATATTACAGGACAATCTAGTATGGATACATCCATAGAAGATACCCAAAAGATAGCCAAAGAGATAGAAGACTATATCATAGAAAATAGAGATATATACTCTCTCAAATCCACATCAACAAGAATAGGCTCAAGACGAGCATTATCAGGAGATACCCAAAGAGGTGATAATATGTTCTATATCACTATGGAACTATATGATGTGAAACCACAAAACTTCATAGATGCTTATATCAATCCAATACTTACATTCTCTTTTGTATTTGATGACCCAGAGAAGATTAGATTAGTTCACACAGTCGAACTTGCCAAGATATTGAGAGAGGGTATAGAAGAGAATAAGAACAAACATCAATTAGATGAGTTAGCAGTACTAGAAGACAAAGCAGGATTGGTCAAAAATGATATACAAATCAATCTATCAGGCAAAGATGACCAAAAGATACTAGAGACTATGGACATCCTCCAAGAAAAACTATCTAGTGTAGCATTTGTCAAAAATGTAACAAACAACTCCAAAGTAGGAAAAATGGAGTACAAACTAAGTATCAATAGCTACGCAGAAGAGTTAGGACTCACAGAAGTTGGAATATCACAAATACTATCAGGATATTTCCTAGATAGCAGAAAAGCTATGACATTTAGTGATAATGGCATAATGCAAATCAAGACCAAATCAAACAGCAAAGATATAGAAGATACTCTACTCAATTTCACAATTCCTACCCCAGCAGGACAATTGGTCAAGCTCACAGATATAGTAGATATAAAAAAGATAAGAGCTTATGAACGGATAGAAAAGAGAGACGGAGTGATGATACGAGCAGTATTTGCCAATATCAACAAAAAAGAAACCACAGCCACAACAGTACTCAAAGAGATAACTCATCTACTAGAAAAAGCAAAAGCAGATGGTATCAACATATCACTACTAGGAGAAAATGAGAAAAACCAACAATTCAAAAATGATATGATGCGTTCGGTTGTCATAGCTATATTTCTAATCTTAATCACACTTCTATTTATATTTCCCAAAATTCGTTATGCGTTGATGGTAATGTCTGTGATACCATTCTCTCTATTAGGTGCATTAGTAGGTCATATAATATTAGATATGAACCTATCTATGCCATCAGTTATAGGTATGCTAGGACTAGCAGGAGTTGTGATAAACGACGGTATAATTATGCTAGATTTCCTACACGGCACAAGTGATAAACAAGAGTTCCACCACCGAGCTAAACTCCGTCTGCGACCAATATTAATCACCTCAATCACCACATTCCTAGGACTATTCACACTAATATTCTACGCCACAGGACAAGCCGTAATACTACAACCAATAGCAGTATCCATAGGATTTGGACTATTATGGGGAACAATACTAAACCTGATATATCTACCTGCGATATATGCTGTTGTGAATGGGATTAAGG
>DAOVZV010000035.1 GCA_030634925.1 Sulfurovum sp. | reverse complement strand
TCTTTAGCATTATCAGCTCTACTAAATATTCCCATCATAAACTCCTAAAATTTAATATTTTTCTCTCAACTTAGAATACTTAAACTCTTTGTCTGTCTCTTTGCCTTTTTTGTCTGTAGTCGTCCAAGTACCTACTTTTTGACCATTCTTGTATTGTCCATTGTACTTTATTCGTAGCTCATCTTTACATATCTTTTGATTATCTGCTGATACAAATTCAAATTTATCTTCATCCCATACTATAATAGGACAATGATACTTATTTTTGTTTCCTATATATGCTGTATAGTATTTTTTATACTCACCATTTACTTTGGATACATCTTTGGTATCAAATATATCTATGATATGAACTAGCTTACCACCATTAGAGTACTTGATACACTTGATAATATCATCTTCTCTTTTACATACTTTGCGTCTAGTTAGATTACTTCCTGTGAGTTGTATTATGGTATTGTATTGACTATTCTCACTCTTCATTAGTTCAAAAGCCAAACTCTTTTTAGAAGTTAGCATCACTTTTGTACTCTTTTTATCAAATTCCAAATCTATATCTGCTCCATATATAGCAGATGAGATTATACCTATTGCGATTATTATTTTCAACATCATATTATCCTTATCTATTTTTGTGGTCTGTTTGTATATCTACTGTTTTGACTATACGACTCTCATCTAGTACCTCATCCTCTTCTATCACCAATATACTTACAGTATATATCACAGATGGTAGATACTCCATACCCAACAAGTTCCAAATCTTCTCTTGTTCATCAATATCTATACTGTTTAATTTGAAATTTACTCTTTTGGTATTTATCTTTTTATTATCTATCAATATAAAGCTACTTCTTTGAAAAAATGCCAACACCTCTGTCATTGCATTGAGTTCAGTTATATAATCATCAGGAAAATTAGATATGAACATCACTCTTAGATTGATATTTAAGGGAGGATTTTTTTTATATACTTTGCCTTTAACTACTCTTTTTTCAACTATCGTACTTCTCATAGATAGCTCTTCTTCTATATTCAATAGAGACAAAGAGATAGTATTTATCGGTGGTATCAATTTACCTTTTTGTATATTAGCTCTATTCAAAACTACACTTTGCTTACTAGAAACCTCTCTAGCTATCAGCTCCAATACATCTCCTATCATATAGGCACTCCTTTTTGATAATTTATGCTATCCTATATCCCTCACCATGAGAGGATATAATCATATCTTTGTCTGTCTTTTTTCTAAGTCTTTTGACCAGTGAACTGATAGCATCTTTGCTATAGTCTTGCATATCATATACGAAGTTATGTATTGCCTCATACGATACGCTTCTATGTCTTGATTTGACCAAACACTCTATAAATAGAAGCTCGTATCTTGATAACTTGACCAATTCATTATACTTGTATAATAATCTATCTTGAGTATCCCAAAAGTAATTATCTATTAGTTGTATCAAAACACTTTTATTGATACTCTTTATAGACTTATTGATAGCATCTCTTAGTTGTCCTGATGGTATTGGTTTGATTAGATATGATACTAGATGTAACTCCACAGCTTTTTGGAAATATGCTACTTCTGTGTAGGCTGATAGTATGATAATCTTTGTATCTTTATCCTCTTTACGGATTTTCTCTATCAGTCCTAGTCCATTGAGTCTTGGCATATGAATATCTGACAATATGATAGATGGATTATACTTTTTGTACATATCATAAGCATCCATACCATTGTCTGTTTGATATATAGTGTCTATCTGCAACTCAATAGACTCTACCAACTGTTCTCGTAAAATCTCATCATCTTCGGCGATTAATATAGATATATTTTTCATACTATTATTATATAATAAAAATTTGTCACAATATGTCACTTTATCTCTATGGTCACTTTTGTTCCATTTGAAATATCAGATATACTTAGCCTACCCTGCATACTATCTTCTATAATCATCTTTGCAATATATAGACCTAGTCCTGTACCTTTTTGTTTGTGTTTGGTAGTGAAATATGGCTCAAATACTTTGTCTATAATATCCTTGCTTATTCCACCTGCATTATCACTAACTTCCAAAAAGATAGTATCTGATTTGGAGTAACCATAAAAAGATAACTTTTTTTCATCTGTAAAGCTAAAAGCATCTATAGAGTTAGTGATTATAGTTATAAGTACTTGTATATACTCCTCTTTATATCCATATAAACATAGAGTATCATCAATCTTAATACTTATCTTGATACTATTTTTCTCCATATATCCCTTTAGTATCCACAATGATTTGCCTACTGCATCTAAAAGATTAAACGACTCTTTATCTTTATTTGGATTAAAAAAAGACAAAAAGTCTTCTATCGTTTGGCACATTTGTAGTATATTTGTCTCCATTAGATGAAGCTTCTCGTCTAGCTTATCAGGAGTCAATCTATCTCGTCTATTGAGTTCTAGCAACAAATCAATCACAGTATTTACAATAGCCAAAGGTTGTCTCCATTGGTGGGCTATGTTTCCTATCATCTCACCCATACTTGCCATTTTGTTCTGTTGTACCATTACTTTTTGTTGTTGTAGGTTTTTCTCGACCTCTTTTTTGACCTTTTGATTGAGTTTGAAGTTCCATATAACAGAAAGTAGTATCAGAAATAGTACAAATATTATCAAGCTAATTATATGCTCATAATTTATATCTTCTTTTTTACTTAGCCACTTATCTCTTAGAGCCAATTTCTCCTCTTCTGATATAGAACCAATACCCTTGGAGAGAATATCTCTCAATATACTATTTTTCTTGGTTGTAGCAAAGTGTAAACCCGAAGTAAAGATATTACTATCTAGTGCAAAAGTAGTACTAAGATTTGGAATATCATATTCCAATATTATATAATCTGCTACGCCTATAGCATTGATAGTACCATCTGCTTGACCAAATGCCACAGCCTGAAATCCCTCTAGTGAGTTATCTACATACATTATATTGATTTTTGGATAGTACTTTTTTAGTAGCTCCTCTTCATGATAGCCCTTGACAATAGCTATGGTCTTGCCATAGAAATCTTCCAATCTTTCATACTCTTTCCCATCACCTTTGACTACAACAGTATGGATGAACCTAGCATACGCCTCTGTAAAAGCTAGATAATTTTCTCTATCTTTTGTATATGATATACTCAATAATATATCTATAGAACCATCATACAAAGAGATGAGAGACTTGTACCAGTGAGTATCACTGTCATATATTATATTTAGTCCAACCCTAGATGCAACAAGGTTCATCAAATCTACAGATAATCCTCTAGGTTCACTATTTACACTATAATCAAAAGGAGGCAAACTTTTTTGATTGTGGACTTTGATTATCGGATGAGTATTTATATAGTTCTGCTCCTCTTGTGTAAAAATGATACTATCTATATGACTAATTTTTGGGGTCAATATTGACTTATCATATACAAATATAGAATTATCTATAGGTATATGTCTCTTTTTATTGACAAAATTTGCTTGAATAAAACTATCACCTATACTCTGAAGCCTAAACTTATCTATACTTCCTATAGGATATACAGATGGTAACATTATATTCTCTATCTGCCTTGCCTCAAAGAGGAGTGCTTCTTTGCTTTTGTTTTGACTATTATATTTCTTCAAAATCAAATCTACAGCTTCTTCTTTGTGAGATAAGGCATATTTCCATCCTCGAATAGACGCATCTCTAAAGTTTTTTGCTCTTATAGGATGATTTGTTATCTCTCTTTGACTTGTAAATAGATTGACATCATAATATTTTGCTCCATAAGTAGTAGGGTCAAAGATTTTGTATTTGATATTTTCCTTATCAAGATAATATAATTCATTTGTAGTAAATACACTCATAGCATCTATCTTTTTCTCTTTGAAATCATCTATGCTAAAAGTTGTAGGTACTATATTTATATCATTTATACTAACTCCAAATCTATCTAACATAGACAAAAGAGTGATACTATCTATACTATTGGAGACTCCCATAACATTTTTACCCTTGAGCTGTGCAGGAGTATCAAAATTATCTTGTACGACCAAGACTAGAGGAGATTGCTTGAAAAAGTTAGCAAGTAACTTAATAGGGTCACCATTCATATAATCTGCGATAACAGTAGAATAGGCTAACCCATACATATCATCACTATTTACAACTATATCTGTTATATTTAGTCCATTATCATACTCCAAAAACTCTACAGATATTCCCACTTCTTTATAAAACCCCATCTCTTTTGCCATATAAAACCCTGCAAATTCAAATTGATGCTTCCATTGGAGTTGAAGTTTTACTTTTTCTAATTGATTGGAGTTGGCAAAAGTAGTGATTAGAGAGATAGATAATAATAGATAAGTTAATTTGTATATGAGTTTATTCAAAGGATACTCTTTTTGAGATATTATATCCAAATGAGTTTGAAGATTATATAGCAAAAGAAATCTTTTCTCTTGCTATATAGGATTGAAAGATATGATTAGTTACAACCACATCCCTCATGCTTTGGTGCTTCTTTTGCTGGTGCTGGTGTGCTACATGCACTTACTCCTGGAGGAGTTGTAGGTTGTACGGCACTATTATCAGCTCCACCCTCTGCATTTACTTTGTCTATAAATATCAGTAGGTTTGACGCAGCCTCTTGGTATCTCTTGGCTGTTTGTGAATCTGGCTGATGATAAGTTATTGGCATACCAGTATCTCCACCAACTCTGATGGCAGGTTCTATTGGTATTCTTGCTATCACTTCTGTATCATACTCTTTGGCTACTGGTTCTGTCGTACCCATACCAAATATATCAGACTCTTCATCACAAGATGGACATATAAATCCACTCATATTTTCTATGATACCTGCTGTTGGGATATGTAACTTTTGGAACATATCGAGGCTTCTACGACTATCATCTAGTGATACTTCTTGTGGAGTTGTCACTGTGATACCTGCTGTTACTGGTACAGATTGAGCTAGAGTCAATTGTGCATCACCAGTTCCTGGGGGCATATCTATGACAAGTACATCTAGTTCTGACCACAAAATATCTCTGAGGAACTGCTCAATAGCTTTCATAATCATAGACCCTCTCCAGATTAGAGATTGTCCTGATTCCATAAGTGAACCCATAGACATAATCTCTACACCATAGGCTTTGAGTGGTTGTACTTTGTTTCCTTGAATTTCAGGTTTTTGGTCATTTACGCCCATCATCCGAGGTATGTTTGGTCCATAGATGTCAGCATCTAATAGTCCTACTTTTTTGCCTTGCATCGCCATAGCTACTGCTAGGTTTACAGATGTAGTAGATTTACCCACTCCACCTTTACCAGAACTTACCATTACGAAGCTCTTTACATGAGGAGCTATATTTTTGCCACTTACAGAGTTACTCATCTGCTTTGGAGCTTGTGGAGCTTGGACATTGATAGTTATATTATCAAATCCTAATTTTTGAAGCTCTTTTGTACCCTCTTCTATCAGTTGAGCTTTTACCTCATCTGCTGAAGATGTAATATCTAGTGCCAATGATACCGTCTGTCCATCTATTACAACATCTTTGACGAAACCAAATGTCACTATATCTTTGGTAAACCCAGGGTAAGTAACATTTTTTAACGCCTCTAATACATTTTCTTGTGTCATATTTTATCCTAAATTAATTGAGTTAAGCTAGTTATACCACCTACATTCTTAAATAGAATTTAAAAATCTCCAAAATTTTGAATAGGAGTCAATTTATCTGATTTAAAGACTTACTAAAGGTTTCTATCTGTATAATCCGTTACAATTTGATACACATTAAGAAAAGACTAGGAATTTATTTGTCAAACACAACTTTAATACTATTAGGAGCAGGAAACTCTTCTAGGTTCAAAGCCTCTGTCAAGAAACAGTGGCTATATACAGATGAAATCCCTTTATGGCTATTTGTCGCAGAACACTTTGAGAGAAGTGCTAAGTTTGAGAAGATTATCATAGTATCATCAGCACAAGAGATACAATATATGAAAAACTTTGCATCTTATCACTTCGTAGAGGGAGGAGATAGCAGACAAGCATCTCTATTAAATGCTCTAACAGATGTATCATCTGATAGCGTAATGGTAAGTGACATCGCTAGATGTTGCGTCCCCTCTGATATGATAAATCGTATATTGGATGCTAGGGACAAGGGTGAATCTATAGTACCTGTATTGAGTATAACTGATACACTCTACCTAAGTCATAATCCAATAGATAGAGAAAGTGTCAAAATCATACAAACTCCTCAACTTTCCGATACCAAACTACTCAAAATGGCACTAGCTACAGATACTATATTTACAGATGATAGCTCTGCTATATCATCTCTAGGATACAAAGTACATTTCGTAGATGGTTCACCCAAAGCCCACAAGCTCACGACTATAGATGATTTACAAAAGCTATCTTGTATTCAGACTCCATCATCCAAGACTCTAACTGGATTTGGGATAGATACACACCCATTTGAAGAGTCCAAAAAGATGTTTTTGTGTGGAGTAGAGATAGCAGTAGATTATGGGTTCAAAGCCCATAGCGACGGAGATGTAGCGATACACGCACTGATAGACGCTCTTCTTGGTGCTAGTGGTATGGGTGATATTGGTGAGCTTTATCCTGATACAGATGATACCTATGCAGGAGCAGACTCCAAAGTATTACTTCAAGGCGTAGTCGATAGGATTTACTCCTATGGATATGTGATTGGAAATGTCGATATGACAATCATAGCACAAGCCCCCAAGATTTTGCCATATAAAGAAGAGATGCGTAACACTCTATCTTCTATATTGGGCATTAGGAAAAACCTCGTCAATATCAAAGCCACAACTTCTGAAAAGCTAGGATTTATTGGACGAAAAGAGGGTGTGACTGTTCACGCCGTAGCAAATTTAACTTACTTGAACTGGAAAAATATATGAAAATCATCATTATAGAAAATGAACTCTACTTAGCACAAAGCATAGCATCAAAACTCAATGAAAACGGATATGATACAGAGATATACAGCTCTATCAAAGAGGCTATGAAGAGTCATGGAGATGTATATTTACTTTCTAGTAATCTACCTGGACAAAGCACTTCTCCACTGATAAAACAGTTTAAAAGTAAAATTATTATACTTATGGTAAACTACATCAACAACGATACAGTAGGAGAACCTCTCAAACTAGGAGCAAAAGATTATATAGTCAAGCCATTTATGCTAGAAGATTTGATGCGTAAGATAGAACACTACAAAGAGTATCAATCACTCAAACAGCAAACTTGCCTATACCAAGAGTATATGAAAAACCTATTATGCGAGATAGAGAGTGATTTTGATATTACAAAGATTAATACTCCTCTTGTCATAGAGACAAACTATCAAAGATTAGTAGATAAAATAGTCTTTGAGTACTCTATACAGACTAAAACTCTACTCACATTTATACCTCTAGGAGACAAAGACTGGAGAGAGAAGATAGCAGATAGTGGAAGCAAAAGTCTATTGTATATCACAGAGATACACACTCTCAAAAAGACAGAGAGAGAAGCACTATTAGAGATACTTACACAGCACAACTTTATACTATGTTCCACATCCAACCTTGAGAGTAATTTCAATACAATTACACTCAATACCGATTCAAAGCTATATGACCAAAATGAGATTTTGACTATTGATGATTATGTCAAATTTATCGTAAATAGTTTTCAATATAAATTCCCAGATACAGAACTATCCAAAAAACTAGGAATTTCAAGAAAAAGCCTATGGGAAAAAAGGAAAAAATATGGACTCTTCAAGAAAAAATAAAAGACTCTTTATAGATGAAAAGATAGTATCTACTCTAGCCCTACTCAAATCAGGACTATTCTCTCCTATCGACAAACTGATGGGAGAAGCAGAAGCCAAAGAAGTAGATAATACAAAGATGTACAAAGGTATATCTTTCCCATTTTCATCTATATTAGCACCAAAAGGCAAAAGAAATCACAAAGTACTAGACAAGCTTCAACAAGGTGAAGTAGTAGATTTAATCAACTTAGGCAAAAAAATAGGTGAGATTACCATAGATGAAATATTCCCTATAGATATAAAACAAAGACTAATCAACATATACGGCACAACCGATTTATCTCATCCTGGAGTGAGAAATACCATAGGCAGACTAGGCAAGATAGCTATATCTGGTGAGTACAGCGTAGATTATCCTTTAGTCCAAGATAGTATCAACCGTATCCAAAAGATGAAAATCAAAACAAGTGCATCTTTTGTATCTTCTATAATGCTATCAGCCAATCCATTCAACAGAGCCCACGAGAGAATGATAAGAGAAGCTATCAATGAGTCTGATTTACTGGTTATATTTTTGCGTAAGCCATTTACGG
>DAOVZV010000009.1 GCA_030634925.1 Sulfurovum sp. | reverse complement strand
TTAGTCATCTCTACTAAACCTAAAACTACGCAATTTTGCAGACCGACTTCTGGCATTTTTCTTTAGTTCTGTGGGTGATGCTGTCTTTGGTTTGGAAGATAGTGCTTTGCCCAAAGAGTGGTTTTTACTACAAGTACATCGCATAGCATTTGCATCACATATACACTTTTGAGTCCATTTCTTAAATCTATTTTTGACCAATCTATCTTCAAGTGAATGAAAAGAGATTAGAGATACCACTTGACCTTTGATATGCTTCTTTTCTAGTGCGTCCAATAATCCTTCTATCTCTCCTAGTTCATTATTGACTTCTATCCTAATACCTTGAAACATCAAAGTAGCAGGGTGTATCTTGCCTCCTGCTGGTATCACAGATTTGGCTATCTCACTAAGCTCTTTGGCAGAGGATATTGGTCTCTTGGCTCGTGCGTCTATTATAGCAGAAGTGAGTTTTTTGTACAATCTCACCTCTCCATATTGGTCTAATATATACTCTAATTTATCTCTACTATATCCATTGACTACATCTCTAGCACTTAGAGGTGCTTTGCTAGCCATACGCATATCTAGTGTATCAGAGTCAAAGGCAAAACCTCTCTCCTTTTTGTCTAGTTGCAAAGATGATACACCAAAATCAGCCAATACCGCCACGATAGGAGACTCCTCTAGTGTCGGGAAGACATTGGCAAAAGTCCCTTTGTATAGAGTGCTTTTATCTTTATAATCTTCTAGTCTTGTAGCAGAAAAAGCCAACGCTTCATCATCTCTATCTATCCCAATATGATTAAACCCACTATATCTAGCCAATACTTCCAAGCTATGTCCTGCATATCCTAGGGTACAATCTACAAAATAGCCATCTCTAATTCCATCAAAACTATCTAGTACCTCATCTAGCAATACTGGTATATGTGGTGTTTGCATCTATTTCCTTTTTTAATGTTATAATACCAAAATATTCCTAACTAAAGGTTTCTTCTTATGGGCAAACATCTAATTGATAATATTAAACATATATCTATATCTCTATTTAACAAAGATTTCTTCTCTGGATACCACGGTTCTATCTCTGCTAGAGTATCATCAAATGAGTTTATAATAAATTCCAAAGATACTATGCTAGATGAGGTAACACAAGAGTCACTGGTAAAACTAGATTGTCTAAAGAGAGATTATAGGTGGAATATGGCAAGTTCTGATGTACATATACACGAATATATATACAAGACAATACCAAATGCCAAATATATATTATATACAATGTCACCCTATGCCACAGCATACTCACTCAAACACGCAAAAGTAACTCCTGCTGATTATTATGGCAAAAAACTCATAGGAGAAGTCATCATATATGACCCCAAAAATGTAGAAGACTGGCTAGAGAGAGCTCCTTATGAAATATCACAGTTCTTCCAAAAACACGATACTCATCTACTTTTAATCAAGGGATTTGGTTTGGTATCTTATGATAGAGATATTACACAAATGGTACAAAAAATATCTATACTAGAGAACTCTTGTAGATTACTAGCATTGAGTGCAAATCTATAATCTCTGTAGTTTTCTAAGACCCTCTTTGACTAGAGTACTTGTATCTCCACTAGACCCATAAAGTGCTTTTTGGATAGCATCTTTTTTGAAGCCCAAACTCTCCAATGCCATAGTAGCTTCACTCAAAGCCCCACTATCTATATTGTCATCTCCATCTACTATAAAGTCTGCTAATTCTACGAGTATTCTACTACTAGCTTTTGGTCCAATCCCTGGGACTCTTTTGAGCATATTTACATCTTTTGATGATACGATACTAGCAAATGTAGTTGGTGTAAATGTAGAACATATCGCTAGTCCTACCTTTGGACCTACACCATTTATCTTGATAACTGTATCAAACATCTTCTTCTCATTGGTATCTATAAATCCAAAAAGTAGATTGGCATCTTCTCTTATGATTTGAGTGATATATAGCTTGACTCTATCTGATGGGATGAGATTTGATGTATTTATTGATATATTTACTTCATATATTAGACCATTTGTATTGATATGGACAATCGTCGGCTCTTTTTTCTCTACTATTCCCTCTATTCCCACTATCATCATATACTCCTAAAAATCAATATCTCTTTTTCTATTTTTCATATAGCTATCTATACCTCGAGATATTCCTTTTGCCAGTAGATTTTGGTATCTTGGAGTAAATAGCCTTTTTCTCTCTCTAGGATGAGATATATATCCCACCTCTACAAGCACAGATGGACGACTAGCACCCACAAGCACATAAAACGGAGCTGACCTCACTCCACCATCTCTAACATTTGGATATTTGGTATGTAGGCTTTTCATCATATTTCTATGTATATCTATAGCTAGTTTATTTGATTCTACTATCTTTGGACCTGATAGTACAGAGTCTATTATCACTTTTCTACTAAGTTTATTTGTACCTTTAAGTAGAGATTTGTTTTCTATCGCTGCTATTCTTTGTGATTTTGCATCTCTAGTATTTTGTAAGAAATATGTCTCTACACCGTGTATTCTATTTCGTTTTTTAGGTGGTACGGAGTTGGCATGAATAGAGATAAATACTACAGCTTTCTTACGGTCTGCCATTTTGGTTCTTTGAGATAGTGTAACTGTGACATCTTTCTCTCTTGTCATATATACAGGATAGCCTCTTCTTTGTAGCTCTTTTTTGACTCTTTTGGCTATTTGTAGTACCAATCTCTTCTCTTGCTTACCTCCACCAATAGCCCCACAAGCCTTGCCACCGTGTCCTGCATCTATCACTATTGTCTCAAACCTATGAAGTCGCTTTGAGCTTTTGGTTATTGTATCTTTTCGATAATCATCTATCTTGTCTATAGGCAATACACTATTTATCTTTGGCAATGGAATAGAGTATATATTTTTGGAAAATAGAGGTCTATATCCTATAGATGCAAATGGTGTTTTATTGCTAATTATTATCTTTACTGTTCTATGTTTGGATTTTGTTATCTTTAGAGACTTATTCCATTTCATATTTATATGTTTGGACTTAATCAGAGTATTCTTTATCTCAAATACATGGCGAAAAGGATTAGTGAGGGTGTAGTGTTTGATACTTTTTTTGTCAAAGTTAGTTACAAATGATAGCTGTAACTCACCTTTTATGATTTTAATATCTTTGATTTTATTGACACTTCCAAATACCAAGATGGTACAGAAAAGCCACAAATATATGACTTTGATAAATTTCACTCTAGCTATCTTCTCCGTTCATCAACTTATTCATTAGCTCTTTTACAGTTATAATCTCTTGAAGTTTATATCCGTTTGAACCTGTGAAAAACAGTCCTGTCTCTGCTATACCATCATACGCATCACTTAGTCTATCTGCTATACAGTATCCTACTACTTTTGCCTCTTCTCCTCTTTTGCATGGAGCTACACAGTTGGATATACACGCTATCTTTGGTGCTTTTTGTGCTTCTATATCTGCGTGAAGTTGAGTCTTGACTCCTCTTGCAGGGTAACCAACTGGAGATTTGAATAGTTTTATATCTTCTTCTTTTGCTTCTATGATGATATTTTTCATCACATCACTAGCATCACACTCAACAGTACCTATAAATCTAGTACCCATCTGTACCCCACTTGCACCTAGTTCCATCATACGAACTATATCATCTCTATCCCATACTCCACCAGCTGCTATCACTGGTATATCTCCCCAGTTTTTTGCCTCTTCTATTACAGGAGGAAGTATAATATCAAGTTGATTTTCAGGCTTGAAACACTCATCATACTTAAAGCCCTGATGTCCACCACTAAGAGGTCCTTCAACTATCACAGCGTCAGGTAATCTATCGTGAGTCTTTTTCCATCTTCTACACAAAATTCTCAATGCTTTTGCCGTAGATACGATAGGCACAAGAGCTACATCAGGATAATCTTTGACTGCTTCAGGCATAGTCAAAGGTAATCCTGCACCTGTGATGATGATATTTGCTCCTGCTTTACAAGAGTCTTCTACCACACGATTGTAATCTGTTTGAGCATAGAGTACATTGGCTGCTAGTGGCTTATCTCCACATATCTCTCTTGCATTGTCAAATATCTTTTTAAGAGCATTATAAGAGTAAAAATTAATAGACTCCAATGGTCTTCTCTCTTTACCTACAGTTTTATCTACATAAGCTCTATCTTTATATACTCCAGTACCCACAGCAGAGATGACACCTAGTCCACCCTCGAAGCTAACACTTCCTGCCAATTGGTCCCATGAGATACCTACTCCCATACCACCTTGAATGATTGGTTTTTCTATCTTATATTTTCCTATATTAAAAGATTTAAACATTATCCCACCTTTACTTTAGCAAATTTTCTTTTTCCTACTTGCAAGATATAATCTCCTGCACTTAGATTGAGTTTCTCATCACTTATCTTCTCTTGATTTACACTTACTGCGTTTTGTTTTATATCTCTTCTAGCTTGTGATGTAGATGGCTCAATACCTGCATCGACCAATGCTTTACATATCCAAATACCATCTTCACACTCTATTTCTTTCATATCAGTTGGTAGCTTATTTGACTTAAATACATTATCAAACTCAGCTTTAGCCTGTATAGCCAACTCTTGATTATAAAATCGTTTGACTAATTCAAGAGCTAGATTTTCTTTCACTACTTTAGGATGAAGTGTACCATTTTTTACTTCATCTCTCATTGAAGCTATATCCAAAAGTGATTTTTCACTCAAAAGCTCATAATATCTCCACATAAGGTCATCTGAAATAGATAGAGTTTTTGCATAAATATCTTTGGGCTTCTCGACGATACCTATATAATTATTTAGAGATTTACTCATCTTTTGGACTCCATCAAGCCCTTCTAATATTGGCATCATAAGTACAGCTTGTTCTTTGCCTACTTCATAGCTTCTTTGTAGATATCTTCCCATAAGTAGATTGAACTTTTGGTCTGTACCACCTATCTCTATATCACTTTTGAGTTCTACACTATCATACCCTTGGAGAAGTGGATATAAAAACTCTGAAATTGATATACTCTCTCCACCTTTGTATCTCTTCTCGAAATCATCTCTCTCTAACATTCTTGCTACATTAAATCTAGTAGTAAGTCCTAGCATTCCACCAGCACCTAATGCATCAAGCCAGTGAGAATTAAATACTACCTCTGTTTTGTCTCTATCTAGTATATTGAACACTTGGTCTTGATATGTCTGTGCATTTGCCATAATAGTATCACGAGTTAGCACTTTTCTAGTCTCACTCTTGCCTGTAGGGTCTCCAATGGTAGCTGTGAAATCACCTATGAGTAGTTGTACTATCCCACCATGATTTTGAAATACTTTGAGCTTTTGCAAAAGTACAGTATGACCCAAATGTAAATCTGCACCAGTAGGGTCAAATCCTGCTTTGACTGTGTAGGTAGTACCATCATCATAATATTTGGTTACAAGTTTCTCTATTCTCTTGTCATCTATGATTTCTGCCGTTCCTCTACTTATCTCTTCTAGTGCTGTTTTTATCATTGTTGTTCCTTACTATTTGTTGTATGCGTCATCTAAACTTATAATCTCTATTAGCTTAAAGTTCTTTGAAATTTTATCTGATAAAATCTCTTTTTTACCCTCACTACTCTCTACTTCTATCTGACAAAACTCTGCTCTTTCTGAGTTTCTAATACCCAACTCTATACTCAATATATTTAGATTTAAAATAGATAATTGAGATAATAGGTCTGATAATATACCCTTTTGGTTCTGTAAGCTTATCGTAAGTCTATACCTAGATAGCTTTGAGTTATTCCAGTTGATATATATCATCTCTTCACCATTTATCATCTTTTTGTATGCTTTTTTACATAGTTTGTGATGTATTATAGCTTTGTTGTTTTTATAAAATGCTACTATCAAATCTCCCATCTTTGGATGACAACAGTAGTCAAAATCCACTCCATCTAATGGCTTGTTAGTGAAGAATGTGAAGTGTTCTATCTCTTTTGCTTTTGGTACTTTATATCCTTTTTTTAGAAGCTCCCAAAAACGAACCTGCTTATGTCCCATATATGAAGCCATCTGATGAATAGATGCTTTATAAAAGTCCAATTGATTGGGTATCTTGTATAAAATATCATTTATATCTAACTCTTTGGATATATCTTTTATCTCTTTGCTATCTTGTGAAAATAATGTAGCTAGTATATTATAAGCACTTAGAGTATCAGACTCTTTTATCCTAGCCCTACACGCACTTCTAATACCATCTCTAGCCTTGGATGTCTTGACTGTATCTACCCAAGAACAGTATAGATGAGGCTTGTTATCTTTTGTAATCTTTACAATATCACCATTTTTAAGTACAGTCAATAGAGATGCTTTTCGTTTATTGACCAATGCTTTTGTAGCATTCTCTCCGACCTCTGAATGTATAGCATAAGCAAAATCAAGAGCCACAGAGTCTTTTGGTAGAGTATAACAGTCACCTTTTGGAGAAAAGATAGTTATATCTTCTGAAAATAAATCAGACTTAGCAAGTTCATAAAACTCCTCTATAGATTCGTGCTTATAATGAAGACTCTCTAGCCATTGGAGATTGACACCATTGTCTTTTTCTGCGTTATCTCCACCTTTGTATTTCCAGTGAGCTGCTATTCCATACTCTGCTAATTGGTGCATATCTTCGGTTCGTATCTGAGCTTCAAGTATCCCCTCTTTGTTGAACAGTGTAGTATGTATAGTCTTGTATCCATTCTCTTTTGGTACAGATACATAATCTTTGAAGCGTGAGATAAGAGGAGTAAATTCTAAGTGCAAAAGACCCAATACACTATAACAATCTATAGGTTTTTGGACTATAATACGAATAGCTAAAAGGTCTAAAACTTCTTCTATACTTACGCCTTTTCTCTGCATTTTGACATAGATAGAGTAGTAGTGCTTGACTCTTCCAAATATTTCAAATTCACTTTTATTAAATAGATTTTGAGTCATTATATCTTCTACATTTTGGATAAATGTATTTAGTTTGAAGTGGAGGTTTTGGGCATTTGATTTGATATAATTATCTATCTTCTCATAATCTTCAGGATAGATATAAAAAAAGCTCAAATCTTCCAAGTGGTTTTTGAGTTTAGATATACCTAGTCTATGAGCTATGGGAGCATAGACTACCATAGTCTCTTCTGCTATTCTCTTTTGCTTTTCTGTACTAAGAGCATCAAGTGTAATCATATTGTGCAATCTATCACAAAGCTTGATGACCAATACCCTCACATCTTTGATAGAAGCCAAAAGCATCTTACGAAATGAAAGAGCTGAATTGATAAGCCTCTCATCAGAACCACTAGATATAAGCTCTTCATCTCTAATCTCTATGATTTTGGTGAGACCCTCGACCATGTGTGCTACATCTTCACCAAATATCTCTATCAAATCTTCGATACAGTAACTAGTATCTTCTACTACATCGTGAAGCAACGCAGCTTGAACCATCATCTCATCACCACTTATATCTGCTGTGATTACTGCTACCAAAATGGGATGGATAACATAAGGTTCACCACTTTTTCGTGTTTGACCCTCATGTGCTTTTTGTGATAGTTCTAATGCTTTGATTGTCTCAGGCTGTGCAGATGGTAATACCTCCCAAAGAAGTTCTATAGCCTCTTGGGTCGTGTGTATATTTTTGGCTCTATCCAAAAAAGCATCCAAAGTTTTTAGCCCTCTAAGCTTACAGTAATTTTACCTTCAGCTATCTCTTGTAATGCTATATCTGCGTACTTCATATCAGTAGTATCAATATCCAAAAAATTTGGTACACCATTTCCTATAGCTTCTGCTCGTTTACCCACGGCATTTGCCAAAAGATACTTATCAAAATCTACTTTTTCTAGTGCCATTGCTGTTAATTCTTCTGTTCTCATAGTATTTCCTTAATTCTTGTTTTATTTGACGATAGAACATAGGCTCATATCACCCTCTACTATAGCCAAAAGGTTACCCTTTTCAAACATATTACAAACGATAATAGGTAACTCATTCTCTCTAGCCAAAGCTATAGAGGTATCATCCATCACCTTGATATGCTCTTTGAGTGCTTCATCATAACTGATTGTATCAAGCTTGATAGCATTATCAAATTTATTGGGGTCTTTGTCATATATTCCATCAACCTTGGTAGCCTTGATAAGAAGAGTAGCATCTATCTCAGAAGCCCTTAGCGTAGCGGCCGTATCTGTAGTAAAGTATGGATTACCCGTACCACCTGCAAATACTACTACCCTACCCTTGTCAAGATGTCTCTTTGCACGACGCACGATAAAAGACTCTCCAATCTCTTGCATATCTATAGCAGATTGTAATCTTGCATCAAGCCCTGCGTGTTCTAGTGCTTCTTGGATAGCTACACCATTGATAACAGTAGCCAACATACCCATATAATCACCACTTGTTCTCTTGATAATACCATCTGCTGCTGCACTCACACCACGGATTATATTACCACCACCTACGACTATTCCTACTTCTATTCCAGCATCTACAAGAGTCTTTATCTCATTTGCTATATAGTTGAGGATTTGGGTATCTATACCATAACCCAAATCACCTGCCAACGCCTCACCAGAAAATTTTACTAATACTCTTTTTGTCACAAGTAGCCTTTTTAATAATTTCGCGATTATACCCAAAAGAGGTTTAGAATGTGGTTAAATACAATCTCCTTAAATTAATATAAATTTGGCTATTCTAAAGAAAAAATAGGTCAAAGTGAACAAAATGAAACTACAAAATCATATTAGTAACTCACTTCTATTTTTGATAAACTCATCTAATTACAATATAGATAAGAGTAGCCATAATTTTATCATAAATCTATGCCATCAACACAACATAATCCCAACCGTATATGAAAATCTAAAAAATATATCAGATTATAACTATTTAGTAGATAAACTAAAGATAGAATATCTCAAAAATAGCCAAAAAAATATCATTATGTCAGCAGAATTATTGCGTATAAATAGCATATTTGAAAAATCAAATATAGAGAGTCTCTCTATCAAAGGCTCATCTTTGGCTGTGATAGCCTATGGTGATATTACAAAGAGACAATATAGTGATTTGGATATAGTCATCAAATATGAAGATAGAGAAAAGATATATGATATTTTATCACAAGAGGGTTATGAGAAGGTCTTTAATCTAACGCCTATTCAAGAGTATCATTGGTATAGACAATCTAAAGATATGCTACTCTATCACACTCAAAAAGGTATCCACATAGAGTTACATTGGTTGCTATTAGATAGGGATTATCCTGTAAATATAGATATGAAAAGTATATGGGAGACAAAACAAAGTATTGTTATAAATCATAAAAATATATATACATTTTCCAATGAAAAGCTACTTATATATCTACTCATACATGGTTCAAAACATCTATACCAAAAGATAGGATGGATAAAAGATATTGATAAGCTTATATCATCTGTCGATATAGATTGGAGTATTATAGACAAAGAGATAGAGACCCATAGATATAGACGCTTTTTGATATTGGGATTATATCTATCTTATGAGATGTTTGATACTAATATTCCTAGCTATTATAGTAAAAGGTTTGAAGATAGATGGCTAAATAAAGTAAGTAAATTTATAGTAAATAATTGGCAAAAGAGTCAAAATATGTTTGCCAATACTATAGCTTCGTCTTATCTATTTGAGACTTTTAGAGATAAAATATCATATATACATAAAACTATAATCAAGCCATCACGAAAAGAGTATTCATTTGTAGATTTACCAAAATATCTATTTTGGTTCTATTATATAATCCGTCCGTATCTGCTAATAAAAAAATATATATTTAGGTAAGTATTAGACTTCTTTCATACACATTTGTACGGCATCTATATTATTTGCTTTTTTAATACACTCTATACCTGTGATACCATCTTCTATATATCCTAATATCTCTTTTTTCATCTCTTTGTTCCACTCTACAAAGTCATCCTCTCTCTCTCCACCCATATCTGTCATTTTGTGACTACACGCATTTGCTTCTTTTATAGTATCTGCTTTGCTTAGGCACTCTTTCCCAAACTTCATAATACTCTCTTGTGCTACTATCTCTTTTTTCATCATAGGTAATAGACTCTCCATCATACCTCTTTTCATATCATCTGGTGATAATTGATGGTCTTTGGTGTGATTGTGTGTATCTTTTACTGTGAGGCTTATTGATTTGATACTTTTTGCTACCTCTATTGCTTCGGCTATATCCATCTGTTCTAATCTGCTTTTGTCTAGTTTATTTCCTACCATATCATATATATCAAAATCTGGTAATGCAAAATCTGCTTTTGAAATATTTTTGTCAAAATCAATCTTTATAGCCAACTCTATATGATGCATATCCTTATCTTGACTCTCTATTTTGAGTACTATTCCTTTGTATATACATTGCCTTGCTCCTAGTACTTCCCAGCTATCACAACTATATCCCAATATAATTTCACTTCCAACTCTCTTGCCACCCATCATACTCATCATAGCCTCCAAACTCTGTGAGGAGTTTGACTCACCAATAGCAGACATCATTGCATAAGCAGGGTTTTGCATTCTTTGGACTTTTTGAGTTTTGAAATCAGCGATATATACAATACTCTCTTTTAGATATGACAATAGATGATTATGTTCTGTTGTTGTATTATCAAGTATCGTATGTTTCATTGTTATATTTTCATCAGTGAGTATTCTCTCTCCATATTTATCGAAGACTACTCTCTTTTGTCCTGTAGTGTTGTACTCTATTCCATTTATAGAAGAGCTTTTTACACTATAAAATATCTCTCCTTGTTTGATGTCATATTTTTGCATTAGACCACTACCAAACAAGATACCACCAAAACAAACAAAAACAATACTAATCTTTACCAAATTTTTCATAATCTACTACACACCTCAATTTTTCTCTTATTTTATCATTATTTTGTGTCAAAGATGTGTCAAAATAATAAAATGACACATTTCTGACACATTTGTTTGATATAATCAATCAGAATTTATAAAAAAGATTAATGAAAGATAAAAAAATGTTAAATATTAGAGTTATTTGGTTTACTATTTTTTTTGTTTTTGTATCTTGTCAAAGTGATGATAATTCAGATATATCTACTCCAGAATATAAATCCACTCCATATATAACTCCTACACTTTATACGATTGAACCTCTTGATGGTGATATGGATGGAGATTATATTCCAGATATTGTTGATAAATATCCATCTGATGGAGATAGTAACAGTGATGGAGTATTAGATGGATTGAGTGGTGACCCATTTTTCTCTTATCAATGGTATATATATAGTGATAGTGACAAAGATATATGTAATACTGCTCATGTAGAGACTATCAAAGGAAATGACTTAAATATTCTACCTCTATATCACCACTCACTAGGTAACAATAACGGCACACAAACCATACAAGTAGTAGATGGTGGAGTTGATAATCATCCTGATATAATAATGGATAAAAACCGTTCTATAAATAGTATAACTCATACCAACGATTCCACTCCAATAGAGGGATTTTCTACCAATCCTACACAGATATTTTATAGAGGTCATGGTACTGCTGTAGCAGGTATTATAGGAGCTAGAGGATTTAATGGTATTGGTATTAGAGGAGTTATACCATTTGTCAAGATAGCAGGGAGTAATTGGCTAGAGTCAAAAGATTTGAGCCTTCTTGCTGATGTTTGGTATAGTGGAAATGGAGCAAATGAGATAACAATAAGCAATAATAGTTGGGGTACTAAATTTATCAATGATTTCACCTATGAGACTATTATGCAAAAGGCTTCTAATGAGCTAAGAGATGGTAAAGGTCGTATTTTTGTATTTGCAGGAGGAAATGAGAAAGAAGAGTTCTCAAATGCAAACCTCTCATACCTCATCAATAATCCTTATGCTATAGCTGTAAGTGCCATAAATCACGAAAATAAATATGCATCATATACTACAGGTGGAAGCAAT
>DAOVZV010000162.1 GCA_030634925.1 Sulfurovum sp. | reverse complement strand
CCCACAAAAAGATCGCGTAACTCAGTTGGTAGAGTACTTCCTTGACATGGAAGAAGTCGTTGGTTCGAATCCAATCGTGATCACCATCTTATAACCAAAATCTAAGATTCTTTCCAAAACATATAATACTTATCATCACTATTTTTGGCTCTATACATCGCTTCATCTGCGTATTTGGATAGTGTGAGTTCTGATTTACTATCGTCTGGGTAGATACTTACTCCTATGCTCAATTGGATATTTAGAGTGATACCATCTACTTCAAAATCTCCTATGACACGATAGCCTATTTTATCTAGGAAGTTTGGTAGGAACAGTCTGTCCATATATGTAATAAGGACAAATTCATCTCCTCCTAATCTAGCTATGAAGTCATCAGAATCTATATGTTGTTCTAGTCGTCTTGTGACCTCTTTGAGTACTTCATCTCCTATGTGATGTCCATAGTTATCATTGATAGCTTTGAACTTATCTAGGTCTATAAATAGTAAAGAAAATGATTTATCATTCTCTATCGCTTTGGATATTTCATTTTTGTACATTTTTCTATTGGCTACACCTGTGAGATTGTCATAATTTATCTCATATTCAGAAGCAGATAACTCCTCAAACAGCTCTTCTCTCTCTTGGTATAGTCTGATGATATTGTGTAGATACAAAAGAGGTATAAATAGTGTCGTAATTCCAAATGTAATGAGAATATCATAATGAGTTTGCCAATATAGAGAGTACCATAGTAATACTGATAAATTGACAGAGGCTATTAATATACTAATATAGAAATAAAATATACCAAATATCAGACCACTTTGGATGACTATGATTATATATACAGGAAAGAAAAATAGTCCATAATCCTCTAGTACTAATAGCAGATATGAGAGTGCTGACAAATCCATCAGTATGATAAATACCTTGCGATAAAATATGAGAAAAGATGGATAGTAGTATATAAATATAAAGTGATATATAGACAATATACTCATCCCAACAAATACAAAACTGATAATATACAGCTCCAAAGAGATGGTATAAAGCATATCTTGTGATAATAACAAAGCAAAGATAGTAATACCAATCAAAACAACTAGTCTATGAGATAGATGTCTTCTCTCCTTTTGATAATATTTGTCTTCACTTAGCATATATGATTATTTCTTTTGTGCTACTAAAAGTGTAGATATTCCCATAGAGAAAGATTTGGTATATTTCATCTCAAATCCTGCCTCTTCTAACTCTTTTTCTAGCATAGCAGTAGTCAAAAACTCCTCTATAGAGTCTGGTAAATATCTATAAGCACTATAGTTTTTGGATACAAAGCCTCCTATAGTTGGAAGTACCTTTTTCATATAAAAATCTACTATTTTGGAGACGATACTACTCTTTTCTTGCTTGGTAAACTCCAAAATCACGACCATTCCACCACTTTTTAATGCACGATTGAACTCATTTAATGCCTCTACTCTATCTACAACATTACGAATACCATAAGATATAGAGATAATATCAGTACCACTATCAGCTACTGGTAACTCTTGTGCTTTGCCCTCCAAAAACTCTGCGAAATCTACTTTCTCTTTGGCGACACCTAGCATACCAACAGATGGGTCAATACCTACAAATTTGGATACAGATATACCCTTTTTTTCTGCTATATCTCTCCAATATATCAACAAATCACCCGTACCAGTAGCTACATCAGTTATCTGTGTAAGCTCACTCTTACCCAAAAGCTCATAGGCCTTTTCACACCCCTTTTTTCGCCACTGTTTGTCTATACCCATACTCAAAACTCTATTGGTTAAGTCATAAGTAGATGCTATATCATCAAACATATTGACTATCTTGTCTTGCTTCTGCTTTTTATCTATTGCATTTTCATTATTCATATTGTTTTCTGCTCCGTATCATCAAAAAGTATTTTGGGATTTTATTTTGTATATTATAGGTGAAGTAGCTTAGAGTTATGATTATAGATAGCAATGATTGGATATTCTAAATACATAACAAGCTAAAAAAGGGTAAAATCTCTATAAAAATAACAAGGATTACTTATGATAGATGAGATTTTTGAAGAGACCAAAGAGAATATGGAAAAAGCAATAGACGCACTAAAAAGAGACTTTAGTTCACTAAGAACTGGTAAAGTAACTACAGGTATCGTCGATAATATCAAAGTAGATTATTATGGAACTATGACAGCTCTTACACAAGTAGGTAGTGTAATCGCTACAGATGCTACGACTATAAGTATCACACCATGGGAAAAGAACCTATTATCAGTAATAGAAAAAGCAATACAAGAGGCAAATATCGGTGTAAATCCAAACAACGATGGAGACTTCATCAAGCTATTCTTCCCTCCGATGACTAGTGACCAGAGAAAAGAGATTGTAAAACAAGCCAAAGGTATGGTAGAACACTCCAAAGTATCTATAAGAAATGTGAGAAAAGATGGAAATGTACAAGTAAAGAAGCTAGAAAAAGATAAAGAAGTCAGCGAAGATGAGTCAAAAAACGCACAAGACAACATCCAAAAACTAACCGATGAACATAGTGCAAAAATAGATGATGCCTTCAAAATCAAAGAAGCAGATATACTCAAGGTATAATGATGAAATTTGATGTAGAAAAGGCATACAAAGATGCCAATGCACTACTAGAGGGTCACTTCCTACTAGCTAGTGGAAACCATTCAAATAGATACCTACAAAGTGCAAAAGTACTAGAGTATCCACACAAAGCATCTCTACTTACCAATGCACTAGCAGATATGATTAGAGAAGCTGGTATAGAAGTAGATACAGTATGTGCTCCTGCCATAGGTGGCATACTAGCAGGATATGAACTTGCTCGTTCACTAGAAGTCCGTTCTATATTTGTAGAGAAATGTGAAGGTGGTATGGAGCTTCGCCGTGGATTTGAAATCCAAAAAGGTGAAAAGATAATCATCTGTGAAGATATTATCACCACAGGTGGTTCAGCCCTAAAAGCATCACAAGCCATAGAAGCACTAGGTGGAGAAGTAGTAGCATTTGCATCTCTAGCAAACAGAGGCTTCTGTAGCAGAAACGGCACAGACAACACTCCCAAAGAGGAGTGTAGCCTACCATCAACAGTACCACTATTTGCACTAGACGACTTCAAGTTTGAGATGTACAATCCAACAGATTGTCCACTATGCGAAGACGGAAGCAAAGCTATCAAACCTGGTAGTAAGGGATAATATATAATTTGGAGTAAGTAGTGATACTTACTCTATATGCTATATTCCCAATATCACAATTTTCATATCCTCATACTGAAAGATATTTGACTTTATCTGTTTGCATTTCACACTATCAAAATCTATCACCGTATCAGAACTCATATAAAGAGTTTTGGAAATTACAAACTTCTCTTTATCACTTTTGATACTCTCTCCTATATCTTTCAAAGTCCGTTTTATCTGCAAATACATTTTTACACTCTTTGGAGTATATGAGATATGAGACAAATCAAAATCATTTAATTTTTTATAAATAATCTCTATATCTTTCAAATACATCCGTTTTTTAGTCCAGTCCTTACACTGTATAAGCTCAATAGTTTTTCTCTTCATAGAGATAGATATAATATCCACTCCCTCATCTTTATATCCACGAATAAATCCATTATAAATTACAACATCACCCTTTTTCTCAAAAACATGACCAATAAATTTTTCATAAATATCACCCTTTTCTTTGAGAAATTTTTTCTCTTCTTTAGAGAGAGTCTTTTTTACTACTTTAGATTTTTTCTTTTTTCTCAAAGAATATACAATTAATACCAATATGATAAATAGTAGTATTTCCATTATAAGTCCTTTTTTATTTTATATTTCTAATTGCTATATAAATTACAATAAAATTAAGTGAAGGATAGGTACATTTAGTAACCTCAGTTCGACAAAGCGAATAGCCTAGAAACACCGTTCTCATCAGAGTTTTTAGGATTCTTTGTCAAGCTAAAACCCAATATTTCTCTATCTTTTTCAGAAAAGTTGATAGAAGGAAGTT
>DAOVZV010000342.1 GCA_030634925.1 Sulfurovum sp. | reverse complement strand
TTCTCTGTGAGTGGTTCAGGATTTATCGAGATGTTTGTAGGTGTTGGAGCATCAAGAGTAAGAGACCTATTTGAACAAGCCAAAAAACAAGCACCATCTATCATCTTCATCGATGAGATAGATGCTATCGGTAAGAGCCGTGCAAGTGGTGGACAGATGGGAGGAAATGATGAGAGAGAACAGACTCTAAATCAACTCCTAGCAGAGATGGATGGTTTTGGTACAGATACACCAGTGATAGTCCTCGCAGCTACAAACAGACCAGAGACACTAGATGCTGCATTACTTAGAGCAGGACGATTTGATAGACAAGTACTAGTAGATAAACCAGATTTCGCTGGACGACTAGCGATACTCAAAGTCCACTCAAAAGATGTCAAACTAGCATCAACTGTAGATTTGGAGATAGTAGCCAAACAATCATCAGGACTAGCAGGAGCAGACTTAGCAAATATCATCAATGAAGCAGCCCTACTAGCAGGAAGATTTAACAAAAAAGAGATAGAACAGTCTGATTTACTAGAAGCTATAGAGAGGTCATTTGTAGGACTAGAGAGAAAAAATCGTAAAGTATCAGATGTAGAAAAAAGAATAGTAGCATACCATGAAAGTGGTCACGCACTAATGGCAGAACTAAGCGAAGGTGCTACACGAGTCACCAAAGTCTCTATCGTCCCTAGAGGATTGGGTGCATTGGGATATACTCTACACCTACCAGATGAAGAGGATAAATTCCTATCACAAAAACAAGAACTAATGGACGAAATAGATGTACTATTAGGAGGACGAGCAGCCGAAGAGATATTTATAGGAGAGATAAGTACAGGTGCAGGTAATGACCTAGACCGTGCCACAAACATCCTAGAAAATATGATTATGAGATACGGTATGACTGATATAGCAGGACTAATGGTACTCACAAGAAGTAGCAATAGCTTCATAGGTGGAGGTGGTAGCACATCATCATACAGTGACAAAATGGCAGAAAAGATGGATGACTACATCATCAAAACACTAAATGACAGATACGAATATGTCAAAACCACTCTAAAAGAGTACAACGGAGCAATAGAAAATATGACATCAGTACTACTAGAAGTAGAAGTCATAGAAGGTAAAAAAGTCCGTTCTATCATAGAAGATTTTGAAAAAGAAAACAATATGAAAAGTCGTCTAGCCCATACAAAAAAGATAGAAAAAGCAGAAGCAGAAGAAGCACTAAAGAAGAAGAGTGAATAGTTATATAGAAGTAGGTTTTACCTACTTCTATATCAGCTTCAAATCCTCATAAATCTTCTTCGCCAAATGATAACCTAATTCAGACGGCACAGCATTCCCCACCATTTTATATCCTGCCGTGAGATTCTTATAATAAAAGATATGCTCATCAGGAAAGGCTTGAACCCTAGCACACTCTCTAATACTCAATCTCCGATATAAATCTTCTTTATTCTCTACAAAGCGTCGTTTGTCTTTCTCCACCAATTCCATTTTGGGTGCTTGTGGATGCAAAGGTGCGTGTCGTCCTCCTGCTTGAATGGTAAAAGAGTGTTCATCCCATGCCCTCACACGATTACGAGACATAAACATAGATGAAAATCCACCTGTCATATATTCGTGATTGGCAATTACACAATTTACACCATTCGTATAAGTTTTATCAATCGCAGGAAGCACAGAATCTTTCAAATCCCAAATAATATCTTTCAAAAAGAGCTTCTCTTTCAAAGG
>DAOVZV010000161.1 GCA_030634925.1 Sulfurovum sp. | reverse complement strand
GGATACTTGCCAGAAGCCAGCATATTTATACTCCTTTGGAATTTACTGCCTATGACGGTTCCTTTCCTGCAATTTTCCCTGATCATAGCGTTTTTAACAGGGATACCAATAACTGGCATGAGTATGACAGCATGACGATGCAGCAATGGTATGATGTTGACTGGCCGCTGAAGATAGATTACTTTTCTTACATCTTCTTCTAGTGAAGTCTCTTTGACTTTATCTGCTAGTATATTTGTATGACTCATAGTCTCTTTTGCAATAGTATGGATATTTTCTCCCATACTAGATAGTACTTCGTGCTGTCTATCCTCTAGGTATTGATGTTTTGCTTTCATCTTTTCATGTTTTTCTTTGAGCCGTCTTATCTGGTCTGAAGATAAGAACATAAACAAAATACCTATAATAGCTAGACCAAATAGAGCAGTCCACATAGTATTATCTACCTCTTCTTCTTTAGGTTCTATCTCTTTATATACATTTACTATTCTATCTTTGATTATAGGTTTGGTATTTTGTAATACAAAGGCATTTGGAAAGTGCTGTTTTAGAGTTAGATAGACCAATGCTAATGTATTACCATTAGTAAAAGGCTCTACTTTCAATATATATGAGTTGTTATTTATTGTGATAGAGGCTTTGAATTTTGATTTATCTAACACATACATTATATCTTTATCTGTATTGATAATACTATTGTACTTTAGTTTACTCTGTATTATCTTACCCTCATTTTTGCTACTATCTAATATAATAAACTCTCCAACAGCCAATAGTGATATATTATAAAAAACCAAAAACACAAACCAGACTTTAAACATCATACTCTCCTAAGTTATTAATATCTTTTTCTATTCTATCTTGATTGGCTACGAGATTTTCTTGCTTCTTTTTTAGTGTCAAAATCTTTCTTCTATTATGTATAGATGAAAAGAGTCCTACAAAAGATAGTAGTAAAATCGCCAACCACTCTAATCCTACTTGATTTATCATAGACACCTTAGGTGATTTATCCAGTGGTTTAGATGCTACAGAGATATTTGTCTCTTCTAGTACTATTTCTATTATTTCTACCTCTTCATCTATCTCTTCAAATATATCTTCACTATCAAAGTCTATATCTATATCCTCATCTTGAATATAATCAATATATGAAATATTTTTTATATAATCAATAGCGAAAATATCAGAAAATAGTGGAGAAATGATGAATAGTATCTCATTTTTGATTTTAATCGACTCAATTGGCTTGATAGTGAGTATATTGAACTCTCCTAACCTTTCGACCTCTATATCAAGATGATATTTATTTTGAAAGTTATTATTGAGTAGAGATAGACTATTTTGTACTTTTGTTAGATTTTTATCAGAAGTTACAATTAACTTCTGATAAAAACCATGACTAACCGTAGTAAATAGAAATAATATTATCGCAATAAATCTCATATTTTTACCTTTATAATGGAATAATACCTATCAAAACAAATAAATAAAACATATTTTAGCTATATATCTCATCTAAAAAGATTAAAATTTAATATTTTATAGTTATAATAAATATAAATTTACACAAAGAGGGATTATAATGCAAAAAAATGATACATATCCAGATATTTTTGATGAGTTAAAGGCTAAAGTGCGTAATGAGGGACTATTAGATAGAGTACCAATTAGAGGAAGTATAGAGATGATAGCTATTATAGTATCTATGTCTATAGCCCTTATAACTGCACCTCATTGGCATCCTGTGTTATTGGCTCTATTTTTGACAATTATATTTACTCGTTCTGTGTTTGTATCTCATGATATTTTGCATACACAATATTTCAAAAATAAATCTCTATCAAAAAAGCTATCTTTTCCTTTTTCTGCTCTTATATTATCAAACTCATCTTCTTGGTGGGATTTTAAGCACAATATAAATCACCATACATATTGTAATATAGTGGAAAAAGATGAAGATATTCGAGCATTAGATGGAGCATTTACTCAAAACAAAGGAAATAGTCCTTTTCTAAAAAAGTATAAGCATAGTGTATTTTGGGGAGCTATGTTCTTTATGTATCCTGCGTTTATAGCTCAATCTTATGATTTTGTAATCAAACGAAAATTATGGGGTGAATTTGCAATAATGTTACTTCACTGGCCTTTGGTATGGGGAACTTTGATATATCAAATAGGTGCGATAGATACACTTATCGTAGCTGTGGTTTTGGTTCTTGTATTATCTCCTTGGTTGGCATTTGGATTTATTACCAATCATCTAGGATGTGAGACATTCAACGAAGAAGAGGCAAAAGATTTCTCTTGGATGGAGTTACAGATGAGAGGAAGTCGTTCTTTGAAAGGTGGATTTTTGGTTCATTGGTTCTATGGAGGACTCAATACACAGATAGAACACCACCTCTTCCCCAAAGCTCCACGATTTAACTTGCTAAAAGTACAAAATATGACAAGAGATTTCGCCAAAGCTAATAATATACCATATTTTGAAACAACTCCAATAGAAGCATATATCCAAATCAACGATGCGATAAAAGAGTATTAAGAATTATGATATAATAGTATAATAAAAAACAAAAAGGATAACAGATGAAAATAATAGAAAGCATATCAAATCTACTAGACAAGATATTTTTTAGAAAAAGTGAAACTATCCAACCAAAAGTAGAGACTACTGTAGTAAAAGAAGAGGTTATTGAGCCAAAAGTGGAAGCTCCTATAGCAAAAGTGGAAGTTACTGAACCAAAGGCAGAAATTGTCGAAGAAAAAGTAGAAGCTCCAGTAGTAAAAGAGGAAATTGCTGAAATAAAAGAAGAGATTGCCTCAACTACAGATAAGCCTCTTAGCAAAAAAGAGCAAAAAATAGTTCTATACACAGAAGATATACAAAAACATTATGGAGAGGTAGATAATAAATTTCTGGAGGTTGTCGTAAATAGTATAGGCCCTGTAATATATAGAAAAAATGCAGAGATAATACATTGTGATAATCCAAAAGAGTTAATCACTGTCAAAAAGAACTTCCTAATTAAAAAACTAGGATTAGAAGATACCGAAAATGTATTAGATAATGCAATACAAGAGGTATGTACAGAACTCAAAGACCACAGCAAATATAGAGCCACTGTATATTATCGTTTGGCAAAGAAATTCAATAGAGAAACAAGCCTCAATAAATAGATTATGATTAAATATACTATACTCCTTATTAGTATAATAGGTATTTATATTATTAGCTTCAATAGTGTTATGATACCATTAGAAGCTAGTCCATTTATAAAAGATACAAAGCATATAGATATTTTCCATACAGAGATAATCTCATCTTTACAGGCACTACATGATAAGAAAAAAGCAGAAGCAAGAGAGAAGTATCTAAAGAGAATAAGAGAAGAAGAGAGAATACGCAAAGAGAAGATAAGAAGGGATAATTTAGCCTACCAAAGAGTAGCTAAAATCCTAAATGAAATAGAACAAAAGCGTATCAGAAAAGAAGAGAAGATAGAGTTAGCTCGTATCAAAAAAGAAAAACAACTAAAAGATAATTCAATTATTGCAAGGATAGACTTATCTGAACAGAGGATGAGAGTATATAAGGGAGATAACCTAATATACAAATGGAAAGTATCCACAGCAAGAAAAGGTTATCGAACCCCAAAAGGTAGCTTCAAACCTCAATATATGCAAAAAATGCACTACTCTCGAGAATACAATAACTCACCTATGCCATACTCCATATTCTTCAGACACGGAGGATACGCAATACACGGTACAAAAAGTGTAAATAGATTAGGTACAGTAGCCTCTCACGGATGCGTCCGACTACATACCAATAATGCCAAAAAGCTATTTGCCTTAGTAAAAAAATCAGGGAAGAAGAATACGATTATTCATATTACTAACTAAGATTATTTTAACTCATTATAAAGTAAAATAGGTTTTTATAGTTTAAATAAGGATTAAAAATGAGAAATTTCTTTAGATTGATTTTGATGGGTGTTTTGGTTTTTGGGTTTGTCGGATGTGGTGGAAGTAGTGATGCTTCT
>DAOVZV010000068.1 GCA_030634925.1 Sulfurovum sp. | reverse complement strand
GGACTTTTAAGCGATGGTGGAGTTCACTCTCATATATCTCACACTATAGGATTGGCAAAACTTATCAAAGCAAAAGGCAAAAGAGTATTTCTACACCTCATCACAGATGGAAGAGATGTAAGCCCAACTTCAGCCAAAGAGTATATATCACAGATAGAGGATATATGTGATGAAGATATATCTATAGCCACTATTGGTGGTAGGTTTTTCACTATGGATAGAGACAACCGTTGGGATAGAGTAGAAAAGGGATACAACGCTATAGCCAAAGCTTCTACCTTTACCACGCGTAGCCCCATAGAGTATATAGACCATCGCTATAGCCTAGATGAGTTTGATGAGTTTATAGAGCCTATCGCGTTTGGTAACTATAGAGGGATAAAGAGAGATGATATAGTCATTATGACCAACTTCCGTTCAGATAGAGCTAGAGAGATTACCTCATCTTTGAGTGAGGAGCTGTTTGATAAATTTGATAGAGACTACATACATATTCATATCGCCACAATGACCAAATATGATAGTAGTTTCACTCACCCAATCCTCTTTCCCAAGACTCCACCCACCAATACCCTAGCAGAGGTGATAAGTAAAGCAGGACTATCCCAACTACACACAGCAGAGACCGAAAAATACGCACATGTTACATTTTTCCTAAATGGTGGGATAGAAGAGCCATACATAGGAGAGAGTAGAGTCCTCATACCAAGCCCTGATGTCAAAACCTATGACCTCAAACCCGAGATGTCAGCCCCAGAAGTGAGACAAGCCGTACAAAAAGCTATGGACGAGAATTATGACTTGATAATAGTAAACTTCGCCAATGGTGATATGGTAGGACACACAGGCAACTACGACTCTGCGTGTATAGCCGTCAATGCAGTAGATACCCAGTTGGGTAAAATTATAGCAAAAGCCAAAAAAGACGATTACAACATCATCATAACATCAGACCACGGCAACTGTGAAGAGATGAAAGACAAAGACGGCAACACCCTAACCAATCACACAGTAGGAGAAGTATGGTGTTTCGTACTAGCAGACGGAGTAACAAAACTAAAAGAAAATTGTGGACTAAATAACATAGCACCAACAGTATTGGAATTAATGGGTGTGGAAGTGCCTTGTGAGATGGATGCTGGATTGGTTTGATGGAAGTGAGGCTTTTAGCCTCGCTAAAGAAAAGAGTGGAACTATATAGAATAATAGGCGAAGCTGAAGCTTCACTTCTTACTTTTGTAAAACCCTACTCCTCTCTAAGCATCTCCCAATATTTTGTATATATTGCTAGTGCTTCACCTACATCTGTTTGGTATTCAGAGTTTTTTAAATCTTCTTTGTTTGGATAGATTGTTCTATTTCTTGTGACGCTTCTGCTTAGTAGTTCTATGGCTTCTGTGTTTGGTGATGCGTAGCCTAATTTTTGAGAGATTGATTTGGCTACTTCAGCTTTTAGAATGTAGTTGATAAATAGATGGGCATTATCTATATTTTTGGATTTTTTGGAGATGACTAGTGAATCCATCCATACGATTGCTCCTTCTGATGGGTAGATATATACTAGTTTTTTCTTCTCTTGTTCATTACTCAGTTCACCATCAAAAATTAATTTTAGGAATTTATCATTGTCATCATCTTTTTTTGCAGAAAATCCTTCACCATTGAAACTCATACCAAGTTGTACTTCATCATCGAGATAGTACTGTTTTTGTGATTCTGAACTATATACTTTGATATTTGGTTTTAGTTCTAGGAGTTTATGATAAGCTTCTTTTATCTCTTCTGGGTCTGTTGAGTTGGTGGAGTATCCTAGTACTTTGAGTGTCATACCGAAGACTTCTCTCATATCGTCGTTTAGTAGGATACTTTTTTTGTATCTTGTATCCCATAAATCTGCCCATGAATCTATAATATTACCATAGACACCAGCAGTATTATATGTAATCCCTGTCGTTCCCCATAGGTATGGAATAGAGTAATCATTTGCAGGGTCAAAGTCATTTGATAGAAGCTTTGGGTCTAAGTTTTTATAGTTTGGTATTTTTGATTTATCAATTTTGGCAAGTAATCCCTCTCGACTCATCTTGCTAATGAAGTAAGTTGATGGAAAGATAATATCATAACTTGTTACTTTTGATGATTTGACTTTTTTATACATCTCTTCATTGGAGTCATAAGTAAAGTAGCGTATCTTTATTCCTGTATCCTTGCTAAAATCTTCAAGAATAGATTTAGGCATATACTCAGACCAATTATAGACATATAGCTCATTATCTCTCGCAGATAGTGATAAAATAAATACTAGAAGCAAAACTACTACTCTCATATCTTCTTCCTTTTGTAATGTAATTGTGATTATAATTATTATAACATCTATTTGCTTTTAATTTGCATTTTTAATTAAAATATCATAAAAATTAAGGATATTTAGTTAAAGAAATACTATAATCATCTAAATTATAATATTTAAATATAGGGAAAAATATACTATGCTAAAACAATTTATCGCTCTTTCTATCATACTCATCGCTCCTATCTATGGACAAACATCTCCTGTTCCTATCGAAGAAGTACCCAATTGGGTATTGACCAAGAAGATAGAGATACCTACAGGGATACCTATCAAAGATATAAACAATGGAATATATTATCTCGACCTTGATAATCAAATCAAAGTAGAAAAAGATAAAAAAACTGTTTTTTATTCTCGCCATGCTGAATTAGTTGTAAATCAAAAAGGACTTAGTGAAGTCTCATAAATTAATTTGCGTTATGACCCTACTTATCAACAAATCTCACTGAACTCATTGGTGATTTATCGTGATGGACAAGCTATAAACAAACTAGATACGGTCAAGATTAGCCTTTTGCAAAGAGAATCTCGCTTGGAGGAACAGCTTTATGATGGTTATCTTACTATAAATATCTTGATTGATGATATTCGTGTAGGTGATGTAGTAGAGTGTAGCTACACTCGTACAGGGACAAATCCAGTATATAAAGGTATATTTAACTATAATCGCTATCTACAATGGAGTACACCTATACATTATCAATATCTAAGGGTGCTTTGGAATAAACCACAGAAACTTCATATCAAAAAGCTATATACTGATGTCCCTATCAAAGAACAAGAGGTTGGAGACTTCAAAGAGTATTCACTACTCATCAAAAATAACAAGGCTTTTAATAGCAATTCTGAGACTCCTAAATGGTATCAGCCTTATAGTATCATCTATTTATATGAAAGTAAAAATTGGAATGAAGTTGCTATATGGGCGACTTCATTATATAAAAATGTATTTAATGAGAACAATGAGACTATAGAAATCGCAAAACAAATCAATGAAAAAGCAGATACTTCCAAAGAGAAGATTAGACAAGCACTAAACTATGTACAGAGTAATATCAGATATTTGGGTATAGAGATGGGGATGAATTCTCATTTACCATCTACAGCAAAAGAGACTCTTGAGCGACGATATGGTGATTGTAAAGATAAATCAGTACTCTTTATCTCTATCCTAAAGGCTCTAGGCATAGAGGCTTATCCAGTCTTAGTAAATACAAAAATCAAAAATCATATCTCCAAGCTACCTCCACTTATAAATACATTTAACCATGTAATTGTCAAAGTTATATCTGATAACAAAGTATATTGGCTTGACCCAACTCAGGAGTATCAGACAAGTTCATTAGAAAATATCTATCAGCCAGATTATGGATATGCTCTTGTAGTTCAAAAAGAGACAACGGCATTGGAGTCAATGAGTAATCCTACGCAAATCTATAAAAAAATCATCATTGACCACTTTGACCTAACTAAAGGAGTGGAGAACAATGTCACATTGAGTAGCCAAACGGAGTATGTGGGTTATTCAGCCGAGATACAACGATATGATGCGGCAACAAATTCTATTACTCAACTGCAAAATCGCTATCTCAATTTCTATAGTAAATACTACTCAGATATAAAAGCACTAATGCCATTTGAATATACACAAGACCCTAAAACAGGAGATGTCACACAAAAAGAAAAATATTTTATCAAGAACTTCTGGAGAGTAAATCAAGAAGAGGAGAAATATACAGGTTCATTTTATATCAATGAGATTACTCCATATTTCTCAAAGCCTAAGCAACTACAACGAAACTCACCATATCTGCTAGAACATCCCATTGATATAGAACATATAATTAAAGTACAATTTGGTAAAAATAAGTGGCATTTCCTAAATGATAAAATATCTATAGATAATCTATATTTTCATTTGGATATTACTACTACTTTTGATAAGAAAACCAATCTACTCATATTAAATTATCACTATAAAACCAAAACCGATTATGTCCCTGCTGATAAGATAGATGAGTATATGATAGAGAGAAATAAGGCTATAAATATATTAGATTATGGGATTGTTAAGTACTTTGATAAACCAAAGGCAATACCTCCAAGCAATGATATAAATACTACAGATATTATCACTATTTTAGTTATATTGGCATATATATTTGCTCTGTTATATATATTTATCAGTTGGAGGTCAGATGCCAAAAAAGAGCCTAAGTTTGATGAAGTAGTTTATTATCCTATGTCTCTTGCCAAACTATTTATTCTCTCTATTGTCACATTAAATATCTATATTTGGTATTGGTTTTATAGAAACTATCTCTATCAAAAGCAGAGAGATGATAGCTCAATTATGCCAATAGCTAGAGGGATTTTTTATAATTTTTGGTATTATCCTCTATATGCTTCTCTCGAAGAAGATAGCAAAAGGCGTTTTGATGAAAATAAAGTACTCAACAAAGCAGTTGCTTTCTTGTTTGCTATACTATTTTTGATGGGTAGTATAGGTACTAATCAAGATGGTATTATATCTACTATAGCATTTTTGATAATGCCTCTTTTTCTTATGCCTTTGGCAAATTATATCAACTATATCAATACTACAAGTTCAAAAGCTTATATTTATCACTCAAAGTGGAGATTGAGACATACATTTTTGGTATTGATGTTTATACCGTTTATAATGATAATACCAGCAGAAGAGATAAATCTTATACCTAGTGGAAGCGTGGTAAAAGGTGAGAAGCTTATGGAGTATGATATTAAATATATGCAACGAAAAGGGATGTTTCCTGCCAATGAGGAACTTCTATACTTCTATAGTGATGCCTCTTTCTTGATACGAAATAATGGTAATGGATTTACAAAAAATAGAGTTTTTTCTTATTGGAAAGAAGAAAATAAACTTAGTATCAAAAAAGCTAATTTCAATAATATCCAAAATATTGATGTGATAGATGCTAGAGATGAGAGTGAGAATACTACAGTCACCATAACACTCAAAGACAATAGTACTTTCTTGTTATATATATCATCATCAAAAGCACTTGATAAAGTTTTTGTCAAAGAGTTGAAATATAGATGGAAACAGTCAAAAGTTGATTAAATTATCATAAATCTCTTATATTGTTTGACTAAAATCAATTTTCTTAGTATGATAAGGATTAAAAAAGGAATTATACTATGCAAAATAAAATAAAAGAGTCAGTCGGTACACTATTTGCTCACCTTATCAAAATAGACCATAGAGATGTAGATAAATCTGTACCACTATTTTGTGATATTATGGGACAAAATTTTGAGTGTACTCATGAAGAAGTAAGAAGTTTTTTATATGATATTATGGACAAAGAGTATGATTTGGATATACATATAGATATTATCAAACAAGCATTGGCAGAAGATAGAATTTCTAAGTTTCATATATTGGAGCAGTTAAATCATATTATATACTCTGGCAAAATCAAAAAAAACGATTACAAATTTTTTGAAAATATAAAAAATAGACTCTTAGAGTCATAAAAAGGATAAAGATGAAGTTTACAGGAACAAATGTATTGGTTACAGGAGCTAGTAGAGGTATCGGTGCAGAGATAGCCAAAGGATTAGCAGAGTTTGGACTCAAAGTTTGGGTCAATTATCGTTCAGGTGAAGCAGAAGCAAATGCAGTCAAGGCAGATATTATACAAGCAGGTGGAGAAGCCGAGATTATCGGATTTGATGTCACTGATGAGAAAGCATTTGTAGATGCTATCAAAAGTATTGTATCTACAGATGGACAACTCTCATATATGGTAAACAATGCAGGTATCACAAAAGACAAACTAGCTATGCGTATGAAGAGTGAAGAGTTTATGGATGTAATCAATGCCAATCTCAAATCTACTTTCATAGGATGTCGTGAAGCAGTCAAAGTAATGAGCAAAAAGCGTTTTGGTTCTGTCGTAAATATCGCATCTATCGTAGGTGAGACAGGCAACGCAGGACAGACAAACTATTCAGCATCCAAAGGTGGTACTATAGCTATGACCAAGAGTTTCGCTATGGAGTCTGCTACTAGAGGAATTAGGTTCAATACAATCACT
>DAOVZV010000193.1 GCA_030634925.1 Sulfurovum sp. | reverse complement strand
GCTAGGGTGAGGATTGAGTCATTTGGGAGTGATACATCTGCATCGTAGTTTAGTAGTAGCTTTACTACCTCAAAATTGTCTAGTCCTACTGCTAGTGGAGTATATCCATGATTGTCTGTGGAGTCTATATTTGCTCCTAAATCTAGTGCTGATAGTATTCCATCTATATCTCCAAATAGAGATGCGTTAAATAGGTCATCTTCGGTACTCTTTTTGAGTACTATTTTGGGGAGTGGTTCATCTGTAGATATACAGTTGGTTTTTACTCCTTGGACAAATTTGTCTTTTTTGGATTTTAGTAGGTTTTGTTTTTCACTATTGTCTATTAGCAATATATCATTTGACTTCATATATAGATTGTCTTTTTGTAGATACATCCTGATATATCCCTCTACCTCTTCTGATGAGCAGACATAGTTATTGTTGAGACTATCTTTTTCACATGATAGGTCTGTTTGAGGTTTTTGGGAGTCTAAATATATATATATTGAGTGATTATCTTTTGTTTCATATATTAGCTCTCCTGCATCTACAAATATATCTTCTGATTTGTTTATCGTTTGGGTGAAGTACTTTTTGTCAAATTTGTAACACTTTTTTGGTGTGGATTTGTGATGGACGCATAGTACTTGACGCATAGTATCAGAGTCTGCATATATCTCTTCATCATCTATTGACCAAAATTCTGTGGGATGTTCTTCGTGGTGGTTTAGTTCTTTGGTGTTTGGTAGTTGCCAATCAGATAGTGAATATAGGGTAATCATCTCACAGTACCTAGATGCCTCTTCTAGTGTAACTACCTCTTCTGGTATATCAGTAGAAAATATAAGATAGTTTAGATTTGGTTTGTTGTTGGATAAAGATAGAGTTGTGATTAGAGTTATGGATATGATTAGTTTGAATATCTGCATAGATTATCCTTTGTTTGTAGATTTGTAGATTTGGGAGACCAAATCTACAATATGATTATGCCTTTGAAGCTACTACTTCTATAGATTCTATAGCATCTTCACCTTCAATATTATCTAATACCATAAAGCTATCTGTGTCGTCTTCTTCTATTGCTCCAAATACTGTATGTACTCCGTCTAGGTGAGGAGTAGCTACAAATGTGATGAAAAATTGACTACCACCAGTGTTTGGTCCAGCGTGAGCCATAGATAGTGTACCTCTTCTGTGTGCTTGAGTACTTGTATCAGTTTCACAGTCTATAGCCCAGTCTGGTCCACCTGTTCCTGCCATTGCTGGATTGTCTCTTGAGTGTGGACATCCACCTTGAGCCATAAACCCAGGGATTACTCTGTGGAATTTTAGATTGTTATAAAATCCTTGTTCGCATAGGTGAGCGAAGTTGGCTACTGTATTTGGTGCTTCAGTTGTGTATAGTTTTACCCAAACAATACCTTTTGCTGTGCTAAATTTTGCATAATTGTATGTATCCATAACGCTTTCTACTAGGTCGTATCTTTTTGATTGTTTTCCAAACATGTGTGGAAGTCCTTATTTATTGAAATTTGGTTATTATTATACCAATTATTTATTAGGAGGATATGAATGGAACTATGTGTTGCACTAGATTTGCCATCTGCTAGAGAGAATTTGGCACTAGCAGAGTCTCTAAAGGGCTATGATATTTGGATGAAGGTAGGTTTTCGTGCCTATATCCGTGATGGAGAGCCATTTATCAAAGCACTCAAAGAGATAAATCCAAATTTCAAGATATTCCTAGATTTAAAGCTATATGATATACCAAATACAATGGCAGATGCTAGTGAAGAGATAGCCAAATTAGGTGTAGATATGTTCAATATCCACGCTTCGGCAGGTTCTGTGGCTATGAAGATGGTAATGGATAGATTATCAAGCTATCCAAACCGTCCTTTGGTATTGGCTGTGACAGCACTTACATCTTTTGATAATGATAGTTTTGTATCTATATATGGTGATAGCATAGAGGCAAAAGCCAAAGAGTTTGCAAAGATGAGCTATGATAATGGATTAGATGGTGTAGTGTGTTCGGTATATGAGAGTAGGGCTATCAAAGATATAACGGCTACGAATTTTCTCACCCTTACTCCTGCTATCCGACCATTTGGTGAAGATGCAGGAGACCAACAGCGAGTTGCTACGCTAGATTTGGCAGATGCTGAGGGTGTTGATTATCCTGTAATAGGAAGACCTATATATAAAGATGCAAATCCAAGCCAAAAAGTAGCAGATATTTTGGAAAAAATATCTAGCTTTTCTCTTTGATTAGTTTATCTGTATAAAATGAGCCAAATGGTACTAATGATAGGATAGTGTATAATCCACTCTCTTTGATACTCCATTTTGACTCTTGATGTGCTTCTATGATTTGGTATATAAATACAAATACCAATATTCCATGAGCCATTCCTACTATTTTTGTGGCAATTGGGTAGCCAAAGTAGTATTTTAATGGCATAGCGATAAATATTAATATAATAAACGAGATACCTTCTATTTTATTGATAAGACGAAACTTTTGTAATTCAGACATAATTACTCCTAATTTTTATAGGAGTATAACAGAAGATTATTAACAGTATAACTAGAACACTAATGAAAAATCTATTTTTGTACTACAATCTGTATCATATTCAAAGGTATATTCATCTTCATTTGTAGCTTTTTTGATAAGTTCATATTTGCCATCTACGAGTTTGAATATATCACTAATCTCTGTATTTGGTTCTACTATGATGTAATATAATACACCCTCTCTTTGGTATAGATTGAACTTACTTGTGACATCTTTGAGTGCTGTAGATTTGGATAATACTTCCACTACAATAGGTGGAGTCTTTGAAAAGAACTGCTTGTTTGTACTCTCACAAAATAGAGCAACATCAGGCTGAACAACAGAATTTTCATCTATTTTCCAATCAATAGGAGCGATATATATTTCACAAGATGGGTTGGAACAGTTGAGGTTTTTGTCTAGTTCTTTACTTATCTTAAATACAACTCTTTGATGCTTTGGGTAAGGAGCAGGAGACATAGCATAAGCTATACCATCTATAAGCTCCCATTTGTCTTCCCATTGCGTGTAGTCTGAGTATGTGTAGTATTGGAAATTATCATATTTTATAGCGTCCATAATAAAACTCCTTTTGTTTTATTTTACTATAATTACTCTTTGACTTGGACTTGCGTCATAGCAACGGCATTATCCATACCTTGCATTATGAAGTAACCTGCTATCAAAAATAGAGATAGTACGATAAGTGGTGTTAGTTTCTTGAATGTTTGCATATATAATCCTTTAATTAATAACGAATAATACACTTTTTAGATAAAATAATGGTTATATAAAGGAGTGGGACTATGTCAGAAGATAATATGAGTAATTTGAATAATGTTGAGCAGATTAGAGATATTATATTTGGTAATCAAATAAGAGAGTTTGATACGAGACTAAATAAACTAGATGATGATATTAAGTC
>DAOVZV010000312.1 GCA_030634925.1 Sulfurovum sp. | reverse complement strand
AGTATAAAAATGGTAAAAAAGATGGAGTCTCAAAATATTATCGTGATGATAAAATATATAAACAGATAGAGCATAGAGATAATAAAAAAGAGGGGCTAACTAAAGAGTATTATCCTGATGGTTCTCTAAAGACTAAAGTCTATTATAAAAATAATAAACCCGACAAAGAGCTGATTAGCTACAGTAAAGATGGGTTAATCACCTCAAAGATAGTTATCCATGATAATAATCAAACTACAAAGTATATCTATAATGAAAATGGTGATTTGCTATCTAGTTATAGTATAGATATAGATAATGCTAGTATCCCTACATATAACGATAGAAACTATAATATAAATAGAGATAAGAGCAACCCAAATCAAGTATATAAACTATATTATAGTGATGGTTCATTAAGAGAAGAGATAAATATCACAAGCAATAAGGGTGAAGCTAGAGGATACTATAGAGATGGAAAACTCAGATATATCATACCTTATATCAAACAATATGCCTCTGGAGAGGCTCAATATTTTGATAGAAATAAGACTTTAATAGCCTCTATTGAGTTTAAAAACAATGGTAAAAGTGGTATAACAAAAGTATATTACCATGATAGTAACAAAACTATCAAATATAGATTTAACTATCACTACAATAGCCTTGATGGTATCAAGACAAAATATCTCAAAGATGGCACGGTGGACTATAATATCACTTACTCAAATAACCATATAGCACCCATAAAAAGTATAAGCTACAGAGAGAGTAATGTCAGTAGAGTATGCTACTATGAAAACAATAATACCGAGTACAATATCTCTATACAAAATAGTGCTAAATCAGTCATAAAACACTACTATCCAAATGGAGATATAGAGTTTGAGATACACTATATAAATGATGAGAAAAATGGTACTACTTCTATCTATTATGGACAAAGAGAGTTTGATGATGTAGTTGGATTTTATGCATATGATATAGATAAAGAACCCAAAGTAACACCTCATACATTGAGGACAGAACTAGAGTTTATATCTAATAGACTAGATGGTACTACCAAAGTATATAATACAGATGGAAATTTGATAGAAGAGATAGAGTACAAAAATAGCCTCAGACACGGTATGAGTATAAACTATAGCAATGATAAGATAGAGACTCCATATATAGATGGCAAAAAAGATGGTAATGAGCTACACTATAAAGATGGACAATTAAGTGAAGAGACAAGATACAAAAATGGTAAAAAAGATGGACTCAATAGAATATATTATACTGATGGCAAGATATTTATAGAAGAGTCATACAAAGATGGTAAAAAAGATGGTTACTATAGACTTATCCTCAGAGATGGGGAAGTGTATTTTGAACATTTATATAAAGATGGAGAGAGAGTATTGGAGAGAGAAATTGTGGAGGAGTAGATTAATCTTTAAGTTTATTTAAAAACTATAAATAAACTTGACATTATTCCAATAATATATTATACTTAGTTAAATTACTAAGGATTTTATATGAAAATTACACAATCAGCCAAAGAGAAGAATAAAATTAAGATACTAGCTTCAGCTGTGGAGCTTATTATAGAAAAGGGATTTGATAATGCTTCTCTCAGAGAGATGGCAAAGAATGCTGGAGTGAGTAATCCTACTATTTATAACTATTTTCCATCAAAACAGATGTTGCTTTATGCTTATATAGAACAAAAACACAAAGAGAGTGTAGAGGCGTTGAAGCAGATAGAGGATTTGCATACTTATACTCTGCGTGAGCAGTTGCAGACTTTGATTGAATTGGAGCTTGAGTTTTATCTGGAAGATAGGGAGTTTATCATTCAAATAGCCGATATGGTGTTTGACTCTTCGGGATTTAAGGTGAGCCGACTCTATGAGACCAATGGTCTGTTTATAGAGACTGTGGAGGAGATGATAGATATAGCCATAGAGGCAGAAGAGATAAATCCTCCACCGTTTAAAGAGCATTTGCCTATACTATTTTGGGACTATTATATTATGGTTGTAGCGTATTGGGT
>DAOVZV010000196.1 GCA_030634925.1 Sulfurovum sp. | reverse complement strand
TCACACATGGGATTAATCATCATAGCTATCTCCACTATGACATTTAGTGGACTTAGCTCGGCACTTTTTGAGATGTTGGGTCATGCGTTTATCATCGCTCCTCTATTTCTCATAGCAGGGATTTTCCACCAAAAGACAGGCTCATGGCAGATGAAAGATATGGGTGGGATTATGCAAAAAGCCCCTTATATCTCTGCTATCTTTGTACTAGCAGGACTTGGTGCATTGGGGCTTCCTCTCACTATGGGATTTGTAGGAGAGATTACGATTTTGATTAGTGCCATTGAGAGATATGGAGTCTATCTAGCTATAATCGCCTTGGCATCTATGATTGGAGCTAGTTATATGATATGGACATTTAGGAGAGTGATTTACGGAGAGATGAGCGAACTAGTCAAAAAGAGTGAGTTCAAAATCAATCCAATAGAGTTTTTGGCTTTGGTCATTTTCACTATTATCATCATATTCTTTGGAGTATTCCCCCATATCCTATTTGATATTATCAATCCTGCCTTTGCACAGTTTGAAGCACTAGGAGGTGCATTATGATAACACCTTTTTCACTACTATTTCTAATGTCGGTTTTGAGTATAGCACTACATCGGTCAATATCTTTGAAACTCTTCTCACTACTCTCCATCATCGGTGCATTTTATATGACACTCCAAAATATCGGAGTACCACTAAGTGGATTTGAGCTAAACAGTTCCATACGACTGTTTGAGCTTATCTTAGAGATAGTCCTATTTGCATTGATACTACACGAAGACGAAGATATTGGCATCACCCAAATACTATTCATAGGCTCTGCATCGCTACTGCTACTAGAAAGCACCAATTTACTCACATTTATCATCTCATTTGAAGCACTAAGTATCATATCAGTTATATTGGTAAGCTTCATACAAACCTCAGAACAAGCCAATGGAGCAGTGAAGATGTTTATAGCCTCTTCCATCTCCACAGCCATCATATTTCTAGGAGTCTTTTTCTACATTTTAGGAGGAGCAGAGTTATTAAACCCACTCAAAACCACCACAAATAGCTTGGAAACACTAGGCATATTTATCATATTCATAGGTATATTCTACAAGCTAACCATCGTACCTTTTCACTCATGGGCTATCGAAAGTTACGCATTAGTAAGACACTCCCACGGAGCGATACTAAGTGGTGTAGCCAAAACAGTAGTAGTCATATCAGCATTCAATCTATTCTCACCATTTATCCTAAATCATTTAGAATTTTCTATGATATTTCTAAGCATATTGGCAATCATAACTATGACATTTGGAAATTTCATGGCACTATTTGAGCCAAAACTATCCAAAATACTAGCATACTCATCTATAGCCCACGCAGGATATATGCTACTAGCATTCATAGCAGTCAAAAGCAGTTTCGCATCCGTCGGACTAACTTATATGGCAATAGCATATATCTTTATGCAGACGGCTTCATTTTTGGTATTAGATATTTTGAGAAAGACCTACAACATCAAAACAATAGAAGATTTAAAAGGATTTAAAACCCAAAACCCACTACTATCACTACTATTTACCATACAACTATTCTCACTAGCAGGTATCCCACTACTAGCAGGATTTTTGTCAAAAGCAGTACTATTTTATAGCATAGTAGATGCAGGTTATTGGTACATAGTCCTAATAGCACTACTAAACTCTGCTCTAAGTGTAGGATATTACGCATGGATAATCAAAGCGATATATTTTGATGAAAAAGAGGGTAAGATAAAAGAGTTAGTATCTATAGAGTTACCTATATTAGCACAGATTATCTTGGTGATTGGGACGGTTTATTTTGGAGTGTTTGCTTGGGTTTTGTTTTTGTGAGTTAAATATGTGTTCCCACGAAATCGTGGGAACGAATTAAATCAATTGTATATCAATTATCTATTTATATGTTTGACTTGTGTCAAAAATATATTCGTTCCCACTATTTCGTGGGAATGCATACAAAAATTTCTTAAAGTATTGAAAAACTTGGACACATTTGATGGATATTAGTTACCCATTCCATAACAAGTTCATGAAGGCTACCTGAGTGGAATAGATTCCAATAGTAAGTTGAAACACTGATTTGGTTTTGACTTAATTTCTTTATACGGATATAGACTTTATAGTATTTGCCATTTTTAGCCACATCATTATAGTGACATGTAAACTCAAATTTATTTGCCGTATGGATATTTGTTTTACATGTATCAGGAGCATACCCTTGATTACTTGATAGACATCTAGGAGTATTTGAACGGATATTTTTTATGACTTGTTTAAAATTAGCGTTGACAACAGTTGTTTTCATATCACTCTCTTTGATACTATGTTTAAAAGTATCAAAGTTTTTGTGTGGTTGAGGGATACACCCAGTAGAGAACAATGCAATAAATAGTGTTATTAATATATTACGAATAGTCATATATTATCTACAATCTTTTTCATAACTATAACTTTTAAGACGGCTTTTTGGAACAGATACAAGTCTATTTCCTCTTCTTTCAAGAATACTAAAGTCACTTACCGATTTAAAGAGACTAAGGTTCTTTTTTTGATACAAAATGACATAATTTTTATGTTTTTGTGGAGTCAGTACAAACTTAGTATATTCTGTAGAGGTAGAGTTTCCACTTCTAATTATGTATTCGACATTGAAGAGTAACTCTTTGTCGCTAGGAACTTTAACAAGACGACTAGGTGTGTCACTATCAGTTGCTACCTGACCTAATGCACCATCTCCTTTACATTTTGGTTTACTTTTCATTTTTTTATAGTCAGTAATAAAGGTACGATAAGTATCCTTAAAAAGTAATGTTTTACTATCTGGAACAAGTTGTACCGTTGCATAGCTTTTTGTTTTTACATCAATATATGGTTTTGAATAACATCCTGAGAGTACAAATAGAGCAATGACTAGGAGTAAATATTTTTTCATCTCTGTTTTTCCTTTTTTAATAATATTATATTATAACTTAAACTTTCTCTTATCTGTATAATATAAACGAGTAAACTTGCTGTGTGGGCTTTAAATCTTTCCATAGTTTTAGCTAAATCATTACTTTATACTATTAGATGTAGATGATTTTCAAGTATTATATATGCATAGATTTTGAGGTTGTCATTTTTTGTAGATGTTGAAGTAAATCGATTATTATCTGTACGCTTTGAGTATTGGTAAATATAGGTATGCATTCCCACGAAATCGTGGGAATGAAAGTAACGAATGGAAATTACCGACTAAAACAAGTTTGCATTCTCGTCTATCCATTTGAGATATTCTATTATGTCTGTTGCCTCTTGTTCGCTCATGTGTTGATTTGGCATTTTCAATTTGAAATAGTCAATCATACTTTTGACATAAGGGTCATCATACATACCTTCTGGCTCTAAAATAAACTCTTTTA
>DAOVZV010000057.1 GCA_030634925.1 Sulfurovum sp. | reverse complement strand
GACCACAAGATAAGCTCTTCGCTTAGACGGCTGATGTGCATCATCATTGTAGAGATATTAAAGAGAATTTCTAGGGCAAAATCACGGTCGCTTACGGTATCAAGACAATTGAGCGTTGGGGCTTTGAATCCTAGTTTATCAGAAGTGATTTGACGGCTAATGGGGTGAGGTGTTCCTGCCAATGCTGCACAACCGATAGGAGAGAGATTATTACGCTCGTAAGAGGCTGTAAATCTTTCGTAATCGCGTTTGAACATACTTGCATACGCTAACATGTGATAACCAAAGTTAATCGGTTGGGCATGTTGTAGATGCGTCATTCCTGGTAACATTGTCGTTGCATTGAGTTCAGCTACTTTGACAAGTGTGGCGATATTTTCTAGGAGTAATCCTGCGATGGATTGGGTATTGTTTTGTACGAAGAGTCTAAAATCTAATGCCACTTGGTCGTTACGGCTTCTTGCTGTGTGTAGGCGTTTTCCTGCGTCACCTATTTTGGCTGTGAGTCTGCCTTCTATTGCCATGTGAATATCTTCATCATCACCATCTAAGAGAAAAATACCTTCTTCTATTTCTGTTAATATATCGCTAAGTCCTGCGTCTATTTGGGCATAATCTTCTTTGCTGATAATACCTTGTTCGCAGAGCATAAAGGCATGGGCTTTTGAGCCTTGTATGTCTTCTTTGTAGAGGACTTTATCAAAGGGGAGTGAATTATTGAGGTCTTGGAGGAGTTTTGAGCTTTTTTGTGAAATTCTTGCTGATGCTATTTTGTTGGACATATTTTTTCCTAGATGATTAATTGATGTATTTTATCATAATCATCTATAGAGTTATCCATCTATGTTGTTGATACCAATCTCAAATACTGCACCGTTTTGGGTATTTTGTGCTTTTATGTAGCCTCCCATGTGTTCTTCTATGATGAGTTTTGTCATATATAGTCCAAGTCCTGTACCGTTACTCTCCTGTTTGGTAGAAAAATATGGGTCAAATATTTTGTTTATGATACTATCTTTGATACCTCCTGCGTTGTCACGGACTTTGATAACTATCTTTTTATCTATCTTTTCTAGTGTTATCTCTAGGCTTTTATCTTTTATATCATTTTCTATGAGGGCATCTTTGGAGTTGTTGATTATATTTATTAGGGCTTGTCCTAGTTCGTGTGGGTATCCATTGGAACATAGCTTTTGTTTTTTATCAAATTCTATAAATATATTGTATTGTTGAAATACTGGATTTAGCATACTTAGGGTATCAATGATAGAGTCATTGACGCAGAAATCTATCTTCTCTTTTTCTGGTTTGAAGAAGTCTCTAAAGTCATCTATAGTACGAGACATACCTTGTATCTGAATATTTGAGTTTTTTTCAAAATTTGCTATGATTGTATCTGATAGTTTGTCTTTGGCATATCGTAATACTACGGTATTCATAAGTAGAGATAGATTATTTAGAGGTTGTCTCCATTGGTGGGCTATCATACTTATCATCTCTCCCATTTGAGCTAGACGGCTTTGCTGAAGCATATGTAGTTGATGTTGTCTATTTTTTTCTACGGCTTCTTCTAGGTCTTTTTTGCTTGTTATATCTAGTCTGATGGCGATAAATGAGTCTATCTCTCTTTTTTTGTCAAATAGTGGTTCTATATGTGCCTCAACCCAATAGTATCCTCCATCTTTTTTGAGATTTTTGACTGTACCATTCCATACTTTGCCTTGTTTTATAGTCTTCCACATCGTAGCAAAAGCCTCGCTTGGCATATCTGGATGACGGATGATATTGTGTGGTTTGCCTATTAGTTCTTTTTTTGTATATTCTGACATTTTGCAAAATGCTTCACTTGCATCAGTTATTATCCCTTTTTTGTCTGTTGTGGATATTATGATATATTTGTCTATGAGTTTTTTGAGTCTTTTTTCACTTTTCATCAGGTGAGATATGAGAAGTATCATAGAGACAAATATTATAACACTAGCTATATTAAACAAGATAAATAAAAACAAATTCCATTTGACACTAGATAGCTCTTTTTTGATATATACCAATATATTATCAGATATATGTTTGTCTATCTCTTTGAGTCTATTTATCTTTTTGGTGATATTATCAAACCAAAAGTCGGTACTTAGATGAGAAATAGCCAAGATATTTCCACTAAGCATCATAGTTCTCATATTATCTATATTGCGTAGATGCTTCTCTTCATAAGCTTTTTCGCTATATAGTTTGCTTCTATCTGATATGTATTTTAGAAACATCTTCCTATATATTACCTGCTTTACCATTATGGTATTTAGGTGTATTATCTCCATCTGTTTGGGTGCTTTGTTTGATATGATAGCTGTACCGACAGACCTCTCTATCCCTGCATTTTCTTTGTAGTACAAAAAGTTACTATAGGCTATGATATTTTGGCTAATTACTGGGAATTGTGATATTTTGGAAATCTCTACTATGGTCAATAATATAGTCTCGTTTATACCTATATATACATTTATAGCATCTTTAGTAGATATATTTAGCTTGTCTATCTTCTCTCTTATAATTGATATTTTGTCTATCTCTTTGATAGCTCCACTCAAAGCATTTGCTATATTTGGGTTGTCTATATTTACAGTTTTTATAAATCTATGTAGCTCTTTGGCTTTTCTATCGGTTTTTTCTCTTTGAGGTGCTATATCATCTTTGAATTTGATACCTTTGCTACTAATAAATCCTATACTTACACCTCTTTCTGTTTGAGTCTCGTGTAGAAGTTTGGATAGTTTTGTAGCCAATATTATATGCTCTTCTATCTCTTCGAGTGATTGTATCTTGGAGTATTTAATACTCATTAGACTAACTGTAAGGATTACAAAAACAACTAATAATATAACCAATGGTATTACAAACTCTATCTTATTTTTCACTTTACTTATCATCGTTTTTACCTTTTTCTAAAATTATTTCAAACTCTGCACCATTATCTTTATTGGATACATTTATCTCTCCTTCAAGATGGTCTTCTATAATCAATTTACTCATATATAGTCCTAATCCTGTTCCATTTTTCTCATCTTTTGTAGAGAAGTAAGGGTCAAATATCTTATCAATAATATCATCAGGAATACCTCCTGCATTATCTTTGATGTATATATATATATTATCATCTTTATCTTTTAGATATATTGATATATATCTGTTTTTTATATCTTTTTCTATTAGTATATCTTTGGCGTTGTTGATTATATTTATCAGTGCTTGACCCAATTCGTGTACAAAACCATAAGTATAATAAGTATCATCATACTCAAATGATATATCAATACTTTTGTCTATTAGAGTTGGATTTAGCATATCAATGGTACTAGATATAATATCATTTATACAAAAGTTTATTTTCTCTTTTTCTGGCTTGAAGAAGTTGCTAAACTCATTGATAGTTTGAGACATTCCTTGTATCTGTTTGGACGCATCTTTGTCAAATTTCTCCATCTTCTCTAGAGTAATTTTACCTAGTTTGTATTTAAAAACTAGCCCTTGTGTCAAAAGAGACAATATATTTAGAGGTTGTCTCCACTGATGGGCTATCATACTGATTATCTCTCCCATCTGAGCTAGACGACTTTGATGAAGCATCAATAGCTGTTGTTGTCTATTTTTCTCTACCTCTTGTTCGATTGTCGTTTCTAGGTTTTTGTTGATATAGTTAATCTCTAATTCTCTTTTGTTGATAGTCTTTGACAAAATATTTATATTTGTAGCTATTGTCTCTAGTTCGTCGTGTGTATTGATTATCTCGCTTTGTGTATAATCTTTCTCTTCTATCTTTTTGATTTGGTGCATAAGCATATCAATAGGGTTGATAAATACTCTCTTTAGGATAACAAAAGCCAACGATACAATAAAAATTATACTAAATATAGCGATAATTATAAATATAAGCCGACTTTGATTTATCCGTTTGTCCAGAGTGCTTGTATCTAGTGTTAAAGTTATCTCAAACTCTCCTCTATAGGTCTCTATAACTCTTTTTATATATAGACTATTGCTATCTTTATGTACATTTATCTTGCTAGAGTTTTTGAATAATGAAGTACTATCTTTGCTCTTTTGACTTTTGACTTGGGTTATTATCTCTATATTATTTTGCTTGGATACTTTATCAAAGTATTCTGCTTTATATATATTGCTCAACTTTACATAGCCTATGGGTTTATTGCCATCTACTATAGTTTTGTATGCTGTAAGCATTAGATTGGAGTTGGATATATGATATAGAATTTCTTCTTCTGTATGTGTTTTTTTGTATTTTTGAAAAGATAAGATATTATCATCTCTTTTATATTCATTTTCATTTTCATATTTTGAAAATATCACTCTTTTTCCATTTTTATAAGATATGAAGCTCATCTTATATATATCATCTTTTCTATATATATACGCTATAAGTTCTCTGTCTTTATCAAAGATAATAATATTATCATTTAGAGATAGTTTAACTATATATAATAGCTCTATTAATAATTTTTCTTTTTCTGCATCTATTAGAGTCCAATTATAACTTTTTATATCTTGGTATATATTTATAAAATCTATTTGTCCCAAAACAAGATTATTTGAATTGATAAAATTGACATTCTTCCTAAGATTTGAATATCTAAATGTTATGTCACTTTGGATAGAGTTCAAGCTATTTTCCATTGTGGAAGAGGCTCGGTCGATATAATTCTTTTTGAGAAAAAACTCAAATGAGAATATCTGTATTAGCTGTATCAACAATATAGCAAATACTAGTAATAAAGTGATTTTGTGTACTAGACTAAAGTGAAATTTTTTTATCAAAATATTGGCTTTATCTTATCTACATTTTCTTTTGTTACAAGCTCCACAGGGATAGATATATGCTTTGGGATAGCTTTGTTATCAAATATATCTATGGCTATTTGGATAGACTCTTTTGTACCTAGAGGAAATAGTATAGATGCACTTTGTGTACCATTTTTGATAGCATTTTGTGCTTCTGTGGTGTAGTCACATCCTACAGTTATGATACTCTTTGGGTCTATATCCCATCTTTTGAATACACTTCTTACTCCACTTATCATACTATCACTCTCTGCAAATATCGCATCAAACTTTATGCCATCAGCTAGTAGCTTTTCCATCTCGATAATAGTATCTCGTCGTAGATAGTTACCTACTCTTTTGATGACCTTTATATCTTTATGTTTAGCTATAGCATCACAAAAGCCTTTTGTACGAAGCTTGGTCACATCTGCTTTTGGTAAACCCTCCAAAAGTAATACTACACCCTTGCCATTAAGTCTATTGGCTATATATTCTGCACCTATTTGTCCTATCTTGATATTATCAGAGTTGATAAATGTTGTATAATCTAGCGTATCTACTCCTCTATCTAATATAATGATATTTTTCCCATCAGCATAGGCTCTTTTTAGTAGAGGATTGAGAGCTTTTTCATCATTTGTACCGATGATAATAGCATCTACATTCATATCTATATATCTTTGGATATTTGCCAACAGCAGTGAAGTATGACCTCTAGCATCAGAGTATATATATCTGATGTGAGGATATTTCTTTGCCTCATCAATACCTTGATACACTTGTGCCTTTCTAAAGTCATTTGACATATCATCTTGGGCAAATGCTATAGTTTTTATCTCTTTTGGGCTAGAGTAGAGATAAGTAAATAATAGTATAAGTAGAAATATTTTTCTCATATTATAGTCCTTTATCAAAGTTAGATATTATATCTGAATTAATTTAAGCATCTCCACCATCACTATCCCCACTATCAATATCTACACAATCATTTTTCATGGAATTACTATAACTATTTGAGCTACCTGTATGTGATAGGAGACTAAATAGTGTGACAAATATCAAAAAGAAAAATACAATTGTATAATAGACCTGATATGGTTCTCCTAGATAGATGCCTACAGCTATAAATAGCGTAAATGCACCCAAATATATAGACCATACTCTGCTCATAAGTACAAATGCCAATACCCATAATAGCAATACTTTCCACTCTAGTTGTTCATACATCATAGATAACATCCATAAAAGAAGTGTCCCTAGACTCTCTAGTAAATTCTTCTCTTTTGATAAGTATTTTTGATATATTGGTTCTCCTATATCACCTCTCTCTCTCAAGGCTTCTTTGTATGCAGGAGTCATATCTTATACAAACAATAAAAATGCAAATACTACAAATAGTATCACATGCAAAAAGCCCTCTAATACATTGGTCTCCCCATCATTGAAATTGACTATGCTCACAAGTAGAGTCAATGCCAACATCACTCCTTGAACTGGTGTGACAGCTAGTTCCAAATCCATACCCATAATCCTAGTGACTATTATGACTGCTGGTATGGTCAATAGTATAGTTGCCAAAGATGCACCTAGTGCGATATTGACAACTGTTTGCATACGATTATCTAGTGCTGCCCTAACTGCTGTGATGAGTTCTGGTGATGCTGATATAACTGCTACACCCACTGCACCTATAGCTATAGGCAGACCATAAGTCTGTAGAGTATTAGTCATAAATACAGCCAATACTTCAGATAATACACCAATAACAATTATAGCCAATACCAATACTATAGCGTGATACCAACCATTGATAGAGTGAGTATCACAATGGTTATTTACGCACTCATTTTTTTGTTCTTTTGTCTCATACTCAAAGAAATACTTGTGAGAAGTGACCTGAATGCGAGTAAATGTGATATATAGTAGCAAAAACATAACAACAGTAAAGGACATATACAAATCTATATGTTGTGTATTGATAAAGTGAGGTATTACCATAGCGATACCTATGGCTACGAGTAGCATAGATAGATATGAGTTAGATGAGTCTATATTAT
>DAOVZV010000165.1 GCA_030634925.1 Sulfurovum sp. | reverse complement strand
TGAGGTCTTTAGTATTTACTTGGTGTCTAGCACTACGGCTTGTACCTGCTGATGAGACGCTAACTCTTGGGTCTTTGCTGTATATCTTTTGGGCTGTTGGGCTACGCCATTGGTTTTTGCTACATATAAATAGGATATTTTGCATCTATATAATCTTGATGTCTCTAAATATAGCAAACATTTGGTCATATAGGGTCTTGTCTAAGGGCATAATATAAAATAGATAAAATACAATTGAGTATAGTACAAAAGTACCAAAAGGATTGTTGGAGTCATAGAATTTGAGTGCTGTGCCAAATGAGCTTTTGAATTTCATCTCTTTTGTATCTATGCTATATATCTCGTCTAATACTAGGTGTGTGATAAATCCAAAAAATACAAAAAATCCACTCAATGAAGAGAATGTGGCATCTACTCCTATTAGGTGATGAGATATGAGTATAGTGCTTTGTCCAAAAAATAGAGACATTGGGATAGTATGGAATATCCCTCTATGTACTGTGAGTTTGAGAAATATATCTAGTAGGGTGAGGTTTAGCAATAGACTCGCACCCAACCATATAGATATGATATACAATATTGGCAAGGTCTGTTCTATAGACAATAGTATTACTAGAGGGAAAAATATAGAGAGTAGTTGAAACATAATTTGTGTTGGTTTTGAGTTATTGGAGTCTAGGTCTGGTAGCATACCACCGATTACGCCCAAGCCCAAAGCTATTAGTGATTCGTTTGTTGTTAGCATACCTGATGAGTGTAGTGGTACTATGATAATCCCACTAGAGATGACAGATATGTTTACATGTTGTTGAAATAGTGCCAAAATATACTCTTTTTGTTGGAAGTATAACATTTTTTATTAATGGGGGTTTTGATATATAGAAAATGTAATATAAATACGCTATAATTTTCAAAAAATAGGGCTTTTATGAACTTTGAAACTTACCCTTTTGAGAAGCTAAATAGGCTTTTATCTGATATTACTCCTAGTGTAGATTATACTCCTTTGAGTTTGACTATTGGTGAACCACAATTTGAGACACCTGCGTTTATACTTGATGAGCTAAAATCTAATGCTCATCTACTCAACAAATATCCAAAGACAGCAGGAGAGAGAGAACTTAGAGATGCTATGATTAGCTATAATCAAGAACGGTTTGGATTGTCTCTGCTTGATAATCAGATTATTCCATCTTTTGGTACTAGAGAGGTGTTGTTTAATTTTCCTCAATTTCTACTTGATGAAGTAGATGAGCCTGTGATGGTATTTCCAAATCCATTTTATCAGATATATGAGGGGGCAAGTAAAGCCTCTAAAGCTAGAGTAGTTTATCTAAATCTGGACAAGGAGAATGATTTTTTGCCAGTGATAGATGAGGAGTCTCTAGCAGATGCCAATCTAGTGATACTTAACTCTCCAAATAACCCAACTTCATCTGTGATGAGTATTGAGTCTATGAGAGAGTGGGTAGAGATGGCACTCAAATATGACTTTGTATTGCTCAATGATGAGTGTTATGTGGATTTGTATCTCGATGAACCATTGCCATCTTTGCTCAATGCTAGTATAGATGTAGGTAATAGTAGCTTCAAAAATATACTTGTAATCAACTCCGTATCCAAACGCTCATCAGCCCCAGGGTTGCGTAGTGGATTTATGGCAGGAGATGCAGATATACTTAGAGATTATATGGTATATCGTACTTATGTAGGTTGTGCTTCGCCTTTGCCTTTGCAGTATGCGTCAGCAGTAGCTTGGGCAGATTCGGCTCATGTGGATATTTTCCGAGAGAAGTACAAGAGAAATTTTGTATTGGCAAAAGAGATACTAGATATAGATACACCAGAGGCTACATTTTATATATGGCTAAAAGTAGATGATGAGGTAGAGTTTACCGTAAATCTATACAGAGAGTACAATCTCAAAGTAATTCCTGGTTCATATCTTGGTCGAGATGGAGTAGGGGAGGGTTATGTGAGATTGGCTTTGGTATATGAAGAGGACAAGACCACAGAGGCTTTGAACAGAATAAAATCGGCACTAAAAAAGGATTAAAATGCAAGAGACACCAGAGATACACATAGAAGAGCTAAAAAAAGACCCAGAATTTCTAGCAAATATAGCTAGGTTGGAGATAGAGTGTAAAGAAGAAGAGAGTATAGCAAAAGGCTATCAGTTACTAGATGCCCAGCTCATCATCGAAGCACCAGAAGATGAGATAAATGAGATATTTACATTTATAGTAAACAGAGCATTTGATATACTAGCAGAGAAACTAACAACAACACAATTGTTTGACTTGAATGATACAGAGGATTTCGCTACAGCTAGGGCAATATATGAACACGCTATCCAGAGATATAGTGAAAATGACAAAAAGGGTGCAAAAGAGATATTTCTAGTACTCAACTATACGATAGATAACCAAGACATCAAAGATGCTATGATGATACACGCATCAGCAGTAATGGCAGGACATAGTTTTGATGAGTTTATAGAAAATCTAGTAGATACAGATGGTGTAGATGAGAATGACCCATTGGCATTTTTCATACAGACATTTACACAACCTACAGATATTTTGCTCAATATGTTTGCCAAGTATGTCAAAGAGGGTGAAGAGCAGTTGAGAGTATTGGATGAGAGTAAATAAATAGCCAAAGGTGGATAAAATGATAAGAGTATTTTTGACAATATCGCTACTTGCTACTATGGTATGGTCAGACCAATTAGCAGATATAAAAAAAGAACTAGACATAGGTCAGCCAAAGATAGTAGAGAAAAAGGAAGAACCAAAAAAGCTAACTACAAATGAAGCCCAAAAACTAGAAAAGCTAAAACTAGAGATGGGCATTATCAAACCAAAAGTAGTAGAGAAAAAGAAAGAACCCAAAAAGCTAAGTACCAATGAAGCTCAAAAACTAGAGAAGCTAAAGATAGAGATGGGTATTATCAAGCCAAAGGTAGTAGAGAAAAAAGCAGAAGTACAAAAGCCAAAAAAAGTAGTAAAAAAGCTAAATAGTGATGAGCTAGATAAATTGGCAAAGATTAGAGCAGATATGGGTATCAAAGAGCCAACAGCAGATGAGAAAAAACTAGCTAAAATTAGAGGAGAGTTAGATATAGAGTACAAACTCCCCACAAAACAAAATAGCTTTAATGATGCTATCAATAGTATCACAGATGAGATAGATATAGACAAAATCAAAGACAAGATAAACATAGATGATATAAGTGATATATCTGTAGATAGTATCAAAGATACACTAGAGATAGGAGATGGTGAGCATTGGGGAATGCCTAGTATATTGGGCTTCAATGAAAAGGAGATACCTGATACTGTACTAGGCTCGACAGTATTGGCAAACCTCAAAGATACAGGCACTGATATATACAAGGGCTTTAGATATTCAGGTAGTTCAGCAGAGACTTTGACTGGTATGATGTACTACAATAGCAAAGCATATAACAATATGTTTACTATCTTTGATGACTCATCTATCAATCCATTTGGTGAAGAAGAAGATAGTTCTATGTTTGATATATTTGACTAGATGATAGTCCAAAGTTTTACCACTAGATATGGTGGTAAAAGCACTACTCCTTATGACTCACTAAATCTAGCTTTTCATGTAGGAGATGATAGTGATATTGTCAATCAAAACCATCAAATACTAGCCAAATCTATGCAATATGATAGAGACTCACTAATATATATGAAACAGATACACTCAAATATAGTCCATATCATAGATGATAATGATAGCTTTGATAATCCTCCTACTTGTGACGCACTTATCACAAATAGAAAAGATATATATCTTATGGTAATGGTAGCTGATTGTACACCAGTGCTGTTTTATGACCCAATCAAATCTATCATAGCAGTAGCTCATATAGGCAGAGCAGGAGCTTTTACAAATATTAAACAATGTGTTATAGATAGCTTCCTCACAGAGTTTGGAAGTGATAGACAAGATATAATAGTAACTAGTGGAGCAAGTATATGCAAAGAGTGT
>DAOVZV010000194.1 GCA_030634925.1 Sulfurovum sp. | reverse complement strand
GCTAGATTTAGTAGAACTATCAGTGGAAATGGTAATTTTGTCATAGAAGTACATGATAGATTAGAACAGCATAGCGTAAGTATGGATTATGAGGTGAGTGGATGGGGATATAGTAGTATAAACCCTAGCAAAGACCTCAAGAAGATAGAGATTAGTTTTGATGATAGACTCTACAAAAGAGGAGAGAGTATCAAGGCATCGTTTAAGTCTCCTATTCTTGAAGGTCGTATGATTGTTACACTAGAAGACAAAAAGGTACTTTGGAACAAGAGTATAGATATAAATAAGGGTGTAGCAGTAGTAGAAGTTCCACTTGATTTTGATTTGGCTAGAGGTCTATACTTACATGCTACAATGATGAGGAAAACAGATACAAACCCATCTATAGTACCATTTCGAGTCAATGGATATAAGTTTATCAAGCCAGATAGGACTATACATCAGATAATGATAGGTATGGAGTACAATCAAACTGTATTATCTAAAGCTAGTACACCTCTACATATCACCACAGATAGAGATACAGCACTGATAGTATCTGTAGTTGATAGTGGTATCTTGGGTATTACAGAGCAGAAACCTCCCCAGATATTTGATTTTTTCAATACTCAGCCAGATAGAAAAGTATTGTATTTTGATATATATGAGAAAGTAATGGCACATCTAATAGAGGGTAATGTTATATCTTTTGGTGCTGGTGATGATGTAGGAGGAGCTCAAATCCGTAAAAAGCATCTCCCTCCTGCCAATTTGAGTAGGATAAAGCCATTTATGTTGTGGTCTAATATAGTACATACAAAAGATAGAAAAGCCACTATAGATTTGGATATTCCAGAGTTTAATGGCAAGGGTACAATCGTAGTAATGGCACTAAATAGAGACTCAATAGGTGTCAATAGTGGAGATATAGTAATCAAAGATGACATAATGATAAAACCATCATATCCCAAATTTATACTCAAAGGTGACAATATAGAAGTACCTATAAGAGTATTTAATACTACTTCAAAAACACAAAAGATTAAGCTCAATAGCAAGACCTCTTATCATTTGGATTGGAAATTAGAGAACTCTAATATAGAGTTAGCTCCCAATAGTTCTAAAGTGATTGTAGCCAATATGATAGCACTCAAAGAGGGTATGTCATCTATTGAGCTAAATACGACTCTAGGTGCTAATACATTTAGTAAATCTATGAGTCTATCTGTGATGACTCCATACTCATTACAGACAAAAGTATATAAAGATACAACTAGCAAAAAAGCCAATATATCTATACCTGATAGATTTAATCATGGTAAAGTAATAGTCAATCTATCAGACAATATATTGGGTCAGCTTAGAGGAGATTTGAAGTATTTGATTGATTATCCTTATGGTTGTGCAGAACAGACAAGCTCCAAAATATCAGCCATCTACTATAGCAAAGCATTTTTGAAAGATGACAAGCTAATAGGAAAAGCAGACAACTTCATCAGACAAGGCATCAAGAAATTATCTAAAATGCAAAATTACTATGGAGAGTTTGCTTATTGGGAGAGTGGAGGATATGTCAATCTATATGCTTCTTTATATACTTTTGAGACTCTACTTATGCTAGACAAAGCAGGGTTTACACTAGATACCAATACCAAAAAGAAGATATTTAAAGCACTAAAGTCCATATCAAAAGGCAAGACTTTGTCTAGGAATATATCAAACTTCAATAGAGTATATGCAGGTTATATTTTGTCTCTATATGGAGCGTTGTCCAATAGTGTAGCCAACACTCTATATGACAAGAAGATTTATGATGGATATTATCTATCATGGTACTATATGAGTGCTATATACAAAAACCTAGGAGAAGACAAACTATCATCAGATATATATAAAGGACTAAAAGGTATCAAGCTAGAGAATTTAGCAAATGTAGATTATAAGTATAATGGCTTTGCATCACATAGTAGAGATATGTTTTTGATTTTTTATCTCAATACTAAGCACTTTTATAATAGAAAAGGTGATTTTGCTATTGTCAAGAAACAGCTCAATAGTTTACACTCAACACATGAAAAAGCTATGGCTCTAAGAGCTATGAGTGAGTACCTAGGTAGTGCCAAAGACCAAAAGATGAGTGTAGAACTATCGTTGAACAACAAAAAAAGTACCCATACAAAAAGCACAGTATTTACAGATGAGCTTTGGGAGAGTGATATAACTATCAATCCTACATCAGGAGTAGTTAGTTATAGTGTTGAGGTCTATAAACCTCTACCTAGGGCTATCAAAAATAGAGTAGTCAATTATGAAAATCTAAGTATCAAGAGAGAGTTTTTGGATACAAATGGAGAAGAGGTAAATCTCAAACAGCTAGAACAAGGTACAAAAATATACTCCAAAGTAACTATCCTAAACAATGAAGAGATGACAAATATGGTACTAAATCACAAAATACCTGCTTGTATGGATATAGTCAATACTCGCCTAAGCAAAAGTGGAGATAGCAAATTCAAAGATGAAAATCTTGATTTGAGCTATGAAGATATAAGAGATGATAGAGTACTCTACTTTATAGATTTAGCCAAGCCTAAAAAAGAGAAAAATATAAGCTATCCAAATGAGACAGTAATATACACACCTCTAATAGTCACTACCATAGGTGAGTGTAATCTTCCAGCTCTAACTATAGAGGCTATGTATGATAGTAGATTAACTGATTATGCCAAGCAGACAGATACAGTGATAGTCAAAGCAAAAGGAGCTAAAACAGTCACAAAACTATCTACTCCAAAGGCATTGACAAATCAATCTATCAAGGATTTGGTAAGAGAGTTTTATATGTTAGAAGCATCTAGCCTTGACCCTCTTGACTTCAAAGAATACTTCAACTATCCTATCACAAAATACTTCCACAAAAAAATGGTATCTATGGAGTTTATGCTAGATGACAAAGCAGAATACAATAGATTTTGGAGAGACAAAGAGTATGATATATTGGATGTAGATATGTTGAGTGAAGATAGAGAAGAGAAGACATATAGAGTCAAAATAGTATTTGATTATCACCTCAAAAACATAAAAGGCAGACAACTAAATGGAACAAGTGAGCATCTAGTCACACTAAAAGAGATAAAAGGAAGACTATTAATAGATAAGATAGAGATTTTTTAGATATTGAGTAAGTTGGAGTTACTATACTTCAAGTATAAATAAAATATAGTAATAGGATAAATTTTACGGTGTGACTTTGGAGTAGATTATAGTAGTCTAAAATTAAAAATTAATGAAAGGTAAAATATGTCTGAACTAGAAAGAATAGAACAATTAGAAAAAGAGATAAGAGAACTTAAAGACATCACAAAACAAAGAGGTAAAGAAAATCCTTCAACTAACAAGGCTAGTTTAAAAGATTTGAAAAAAGTTACTTCTCTTAAGAAATCATTTGATAATAAACCCTT
>DAOVZV010000274.1 GCA_030634925.1 Sulfurovum sp. | reverse complement strand
TGTAGAGATGATTAAAACCTCTGTAATACCTGCCAACATCAATACAGATAGGGGATAATATATCATAGGTTTATCATATATTGGAACAAGTTGTTTGCTTACACCTTTTGTAATAGGATACAGCCTTGTACCACTACCTCCTGCTAATATAATACCTTTCATTATTTCTCCTTTAATTTTTCTTTCAATATCACCTTTGCTACTTCAACTCCTGGTTGATTATAAGTATCTACATCTATTAGCTCACCTACTAGAGAGGTTAGAAGTTCATAATAGTATATCAGCTTACCTATGGTTTGGCTATCTACTTTTTCTAGTATGATATTATCTAGTGGTATATCTTTTTGTGCATCTAGTGCCTCTATAAGCGAGTTACACTGCATATTTATAAGTTTTGAAAACGATAGATTGTTTAGGGTGTCTAGTGACTCTAGGTGTGGCAAAGATATATCAGGTATCTCTATATCATTTTGGAAATCTTTTATCTGTATAAATGTGACTGATTTATTTCTAGTACCTTCCATGATGAGTTGCAAAAATGAGTGTTGGTCTTTTGGTCCTATTAGTCCTATAGGGGTAAGTCCTACATTAAAGGCACTATGTCGTTGTCTTTTGCCTAGACTCTCTCCCCAAAGCTGTACATACCATTCACAAAAGTATTTTAGTGATTCTGAGTAGGCAAATATACAGTTAATATTATATCTAGCATGATTTTTGGCATAAAAGGATGCTTTTTTTAGTAGAATATCTTCTAAGTATCCCTTTTGAAAAAAGCTATTCTGGACACTTTTAGCTCCTTTGATAAGTCCATCTATATCTATACCACAAAGAGCTAAAGGTACTAATCCTACGACAGATAGTACAGAAAATCTACCTCCGACACTATCAGGCAAGTGTAACACTTTTGCCTCTATCTCTTTGGCATATTTTTCTAAAGATGAGTTTGGGTCTGTGATAAATGTATAGTTTTTATTATCTGGCTGAAGTGATAGTATATATTTGTATATAGAAAATGTCTCTACTGTAGTACCAGATTTACTGATGACCAAAAAATGGGTCTTGTCCAAATCTATCTTATCTAATAAATTTTTGATATTTATAGGGTCTGTACTCTCAAAAAAGTATAATTTGCGAGATAACTCTTCTACAGGTTTGATAAACTCATAAACAGCTTTTGCTCCTAGTGAGCTACCACCTATACCTATGACTGCTATGGCTTCTATATTATCATCTATACTATTACAGTAATCTTCTATATAATCTATATTTTGAGATGGCAAAGAGTAGTACCCTATGGTATCTTGTTCTCTTTTAATCGCTTTAAAAGCTCTTTTTTCTATCTCTTTATCTTTACTCTCAAAATATAGCTTATTTATCATAATAACTCTTTTGCTTGAAGTATTAGACTGTTTACTTCTCTCTCATAGAGTTTTGCCAACTCTTCATCAGTTGATTCAAATCTTGTGACAAGTACAGGAGTGGTATTACTAGCCCTCACCAGTCCCCAACCATGCTCGAAGTTTATCCTTACGCCATCTACTGTGATAATATCTAAAATCTTAGGGAAATCTTTTGGAGGGTTTTCTAATAGTTCTTTGACTTTAGAGATAATCATAAACTTCTCTTCTTCTGTAGTCTCTACCTTTATCTCTTCTGTTGAAAATACTTGTGGCAGGGCATCTAACTCTGCGTCCAAATCAATGCCATCATCTATTAGCTCAAGCATTCTCAAAGTGGCATAAATAGCATCATCATAACCAAAATAACGATGTTTGAAAAATATATGACCACTCACTTCACACGCCAAATCAGCATTGGTCTCTCTCATTTTTACTTTGAGATTTGAGTGTCCTGTTTTGTACATAATAGCAGTTGCCCCTCGGCGTTCTAGCTCATCATACATCACTTGTGAACACTTGACTTCACCAATCACTGTAGGCTTATCCATCTTCATACTATACAAAAGAGCCATTTGGTCGCCCTTAATATTATATTTATGAGTAATTACAGCAATCCTATCAGCATCACCATCATAAGCAAAAGCAATATCTCCATTTTGTGCCAAAGCCTTTTTGACATCAACTAGATTTGCTTCTACAGATGGGTCTGGATGGTGATTGGGGAATGAGCCATCTGGAGTCATATATAGTCCCTGATATGAGAGAGATAATCTATCAAAAATAGCAGTAATCACCGTATCAGCTACACCATTACCACCATCAAGCACCATTTTTGTAGGCATAGCTTTGAGATGAGAGAACTCTTTGACCATGAAGTCTATATATGGAGTTTTGACATCTATATTAGTTTTGGTAATATTATCTTCTATATTCATATCAGCATTAGCAACAATCTCATCACCCAAAGCATAAATATCATCTCCAAAAAATGGTGCTTTATCCACAGTCATCTTAAAACCATTATAC
>DAOVZV010000355.1 GCA_030634925.1 Sulfurovum sp. | reverse complement strand
TCGGAACTACTACAAACGCTATCTCTATGAAATCTATAAAAAATCCTAATATAAATATTACTAACATAGCTAAGAATATAAATATCCATTTGTCATTTATATTGCCATCTGAAGAGAAAAACTCTAGTGCCATATCTCCTCCACCTAGTTCATTAAATACTAGAGAAAAAGCTGTAGCACCTATAAGTATCATAAATATCATAGCAGTTAGTTTGACCGTCTCTATGGTAGCATATCGTATCATACCTATAGAAAATGTCCCTTTGGTATAAGCTAATACCATAGCACCCAATACTCCAATAGATGCCGATTCTGATGGAGAGGCAACTCCTGCAAATATCGACCCCAACACTACACCAATGAGCAAAAGAGGAGGAGTAATCTCTATGAGGGCTTCTTTGAGTAGTCTGCTATAAGGCTCATCGGATACGATAGCAGGGGCTATTTCTTTGTCCATATATGAGACAACCAATATATATATAACATACAATAAAATCAACAAAAGCCCAGGGACTACAGCTGCACGAAACAAATCACCTACGCTTAAGTGCATCTGGTCACCCAATATAATTAGCACAATAGACGGAGGGATAAGCTGACCCAAAGTCCCACTAGCAGTAATAGAACCTGCGACGAGATTGGGTGAATATTTGTGTTTGAGCATCAGAGGAAGAGCTATCAGACTCATCATAACCACAGACGCACCCACGATACCAGTACTAGCAGCGAGTATCGCACCTACCAATACCACAGATATAGCCAATCCTCCACGGATAGAACCAAATAGTTTCCCCATAGATAGAAGTAATCCCTCTGCCATCTTGGAGCGTTCTAGTATTAGCCCCATCAAGATAAATAGAGGTACTGCCATAAGCGTAGCATTACCCATAATCCCATAAGTACGATATGGCAACATCTCCAAAGCGTGTAATCCCACCTCTTGTGATATGAAAGCAAATACCAAAGCCACACCTGCAAATACAAATGCCACCTCAAACCCACTCATCAATAGCACAAATGTAACCAAAAACATCAAAAGCACAGGCTCAAAAGGAAAAGCCATATCTACAAAATGAGCCATATACACAAATATCACAGCCAAAACACCCACACCAATCCAACGCCACAATCTCTTTTTGATTTCTATCTGATGATAGGCTTTGATTATCTCACTAACTGCTTGAAGCAGAAGAAGCACAAACCCCAATACCAATACACCCTTGATAATATAACGATAACCCAAACCACCTGCATCACTAGATACTTCACCTTGTCCAAAACTCTGTACAAACATATCCACAGCATCAATCATAAACACCATAGAAAAAGGTATCAAAAGTAGTAACATAGACAATATTTTGAGTATATATCTACTATCTTTACTATATCTCTCAAAAAATATATCCACCCGAACATGCTTATCATGCTTAAGAGCATAAGAGAGTCCCAGCAGAAAAATCACATCAAACAGATGCCACTCCAACTCTTGCAAAGCCACACTACCACCAGAGAAGAAATAACGAACAGAAGCATCATAAGCCACTAACAGAGATAATAAAAACCCCACAAAAGCACAGATATAACCTGCATATCTGGATATATAGTCAAGATAGTTAGTTAGATTTATTAGT
>DAOVZV010000207.1 GCA_030634925.1 Sulfurovum sp. | reverse complement strand
TTTCAGCTAACATTTGAACTAGGCTCTGTACCTATGGAGTACATAGACACATTTTTTAGTTGGCTAGGAGATGAGGTCAAAGTATTATTAGGTGGTGGAGAATTAGCTTCACTTGTGGGTGATGGTATGATATCAGGTGTCGGGTCGGTGATTATGTTTTTGCCAAATATCTTGATACTATTTATCGGTATAGCATTGCTAGAGACTACTGGATATATGAGTAGAGTTGCATTTTTGTTAGATGGATTTTTCCACAAATTTGGACTTCATGGCAAAAGCTTTATACCACTTGTGACTGGATTTGGATGTTCTGTACCTGCATATATGGCTGCTAGAACTCTCAAAAATGAAAAAGATAGACTTATTACTCTGTTTATCATAGGATTTATGAGTTGTGGAGCTAGATTGCCTATATATGTACTATTTGCTGGTGCATTTTTTGACGCAGAAGATGCTGGAAATGTACTATTTATCATCTATATATCAGGAGCTATTCTAGGATTATTGTCTGCTAAAATACTCAAGATGTTTGTATTCAAAGGTGATGATGAGCCATTTGTAATGGAGATGCCAAAATATAGACTACCATCACTAAAGCTAATATGGCATACAGTATATGGTCAAGGTAAATCATACCTCAAAAAAGCAGGTACATTTATATTGGGTGCGTCTATATTGGTATGGTTTGCAAGTAATTATCCCAAAAATATAGAATTAGAGACTCTATATCAGACAAAAATCACACAAGCCATAGATGAAGAGACCAAATCAAAACTAGCTAATGAATTATCATTGAGACTACTAGAAGAGAGTTATTTGGGTATCGTCGGTCACGCATCAGAACCGATATTTGCACCTCTTGGATTTGATTGGCGTATGGCAGTTGCACTAGAGACAGGACTAGCAGCCAAAGAGGTTGTAGTATCGACTCTAGGAGTACTATATGCCCTAGGTGATGATATGGATGAAAATAGTGGAGGACTCGTCGAGCAGATAAAGAAAAATATTCCTTTTGCCTCGGCTATGGCATTTATAGTATTTGTAATGATATATATACCTTGTCTAGCAGCATCTATGGTATTTGCAAAAGAGTCAGGAGGATGGAAATATCTAGTATATCTATTTATAATGACATCTGCTATGGCGTGGATATTGAGCTTTATAGCTTATCGTGTGACTATATTGATAACGGGAGTATAAGATGGTATTGAGTGATTTGAGAAAAGAAGAGTCAGCAGAGATAGTACATATAAACGCAGACAAAGCATTGAGAGATAGATTGGCATCATTTGGTGTGATTAGAGGAGAGACTATCACAGTAAAAGGGTGTTCTATGGGTAGGCAGACGATGGAGATAGAAGTAGGCTCAACACATATAGCACTAAGAGCTGAAGAAGCATCACAGATAGATATAAAAGTGTTGTAAGGCTTTAATGCGTAGGGTGGATTTATCCACCAATACTTATAATAAATTAAATGGTGGATAAATCCACCCTACAGAAAATGTATAACAAAGGATTAAAAAAATGTATAAATTTATATTAACTAGGCTAATCATATTGATAATGAGTGTCAATATATCTCTTTTCGCTTCAGATGAGTGGGTATTTGAGAAATCTTTTAGACTTGGGTATCAATATCACAAAGTAGAAGAAAAAGAGCATTCGATTGTAGCACTAGGCAAGAGAGTTCATATAGAAACACCATCTATATATGGTCTAAGTCTAGGTGGAACAGTCTCGACTTCTATTGGTAATGGCAAAGAGGGGTTTGATGGTGTACCATTTTTCGATGAAGAAAATAGAGACTACCTCAGTATATCAGAAGCCTATCTCCGATGGACAATAGCAGATACTACTATCGTATTGGGAAGACAGACATTTGATACTCCATTTGCTGATAGTGATGATATTGGTATGGTAGCAAATAGCTTTGAGGCTATTACGATTGTCGATAAAAGTATAGAAGATACCACACTATTTCTAGGACATATCCAAAGATGGTCAGGAGTAGATAGCCCTACTCCATCACAATTTACAGATGTAAACACAGACAACGGTATGCAGATAGTAGGTGTAGAGTATAGTGGCATAAAAAACACAGAGATATTGGGATACTTCTACAATTTACCACAAAATATGTGGATGAGCTACTTGGAAGCTAATTATCTCTATGATACAGATGATTTCTCTTATGGTGTAGGTGTACAGTATGTATATCAAAAATATGATAATAAAGATACATCTTCTATATACGGATTATATGGATTGTGGGAGATAAAAAGTATAGGTATCACAAATACATTATCATACAATAGAACAAAAGGCATCCCTGCTGATAATCTATTTGGTGGAGGAGCATTTTTTACCAATGCCGAACACAACACCCTCAAAGAAGCAGGAGCAGATGGCAATACTATACTATACAATATAACATGGGATGCCTCAACTATCGGAGCAGATGGATTGGAGATACATATAGATATGGATGCACACCACGGCAAAGGATACTCTAGTGAATATGATGTAGGAGTAACCTATGAGTATAATGACAAGCTTGATTTTTCTATGATATATTCACACATCGACGACAATGACGAGTCTTTTGAAAACCTTCGAGTTTTTGGTAATTATAGATTTTAGGAGATTTTTAGTATAATTATGGATTGTCTAATCAAGGAGTTAATATGAGAAAAAAAACTAGAAGACCTCTAAATTTAAGTATGAAAAATGATACATATATGAGGGCAGCATCTATTATGCTAAAGGAACAATCTAAAAAAAGGAGTGTACCAGTATCAAATAAAGAGTTTTTATCAGAGAGTATAGATATTAGAGATATGCGATTTTTCCCAAGTGCAAACTTAGGTATATTGTTGGGTACAATATTTATTCCCTATACTGTAGGATTTACTTTTATGTTTTTACTTATTACATTAGGTGGTATCGGAAATCCTCTATATCTATTTGAAAGGCACTCTTTTCTAATGATGTGGGCGATTGGATATGAGCTGATTGCATTTAGATTTATTTTTTGGGTAATGAAAATAATGATAAGTAATAGTCTTAGGAGAAGTCAGTTAGAGTAAAAAATGATTCTTCCCAAATCTAATACAAAATTCATCTATCTTGTGCTAAAATATCACTCTTACAACAGATGGGGAATTAGCTCAGCTGGGAGAGCGCTTCGCTGGCAGCGAAGAGGTCGACGGTTCGAGCCCGTTATTCTCCACCATCTATAAT
>DAOVZV010000056.1 GCA_030634925.1 Sulfurovum sp. | reverse complement strand
TGTAAGTTCAAAATCCTCGATATTTTGACATTTGGTGCAGGTTTGAACTCAAAAGTAGTCACTAGTGGACCACTATAAGTACGCACTACATCACCTGCTACTTTGAAATGATTTAACTTAGATAGCAACTCTTCTATCTTTTTGTCTATCTCTTCTTCATCTACTCTCTTCTTTATTCTTGGTGCTTTTTTCAGAAACTCTATCCTTGGTAGCTTGAAATTACTAGGCTTTGAGATAGTACCTTTATCCATATTTGCCATCAGTTTAGAGTTCTCTTCCAACTCTTCTACTATCTCCACAGGTGCAGGTGGTGGAGAGGATGGTGGAGCGATATAAGTCTCTTCAACCTCCTCTACTTCCATTACCTCATCAATAATAAACTCTTCTTCTACTATTGGTTTTGGTTTTACATTTACTTTAGGCTTTGTCCGTATTGGTTGTTGTGGAGGAGGAGGATTATAATACTCCTCTTCTCTTCTTTCATCTCTTCTATCCCATTGTGGCATCATACCATCTTCTATCCGTGGAGATGAAAAGTGACTTTTGAATACTTTCTTGGATAATACTTTGATACTATCTACTATCACAAATATCATAGATTTGACATCAGCCATAGAGATAGAACGCCAAAACCGTCCAAGCTTGTACATCAATAGGTCAAAGTCAAAATCAAGCTTGAACTCAAAATCATCATCAATAATGAAAAGCAAAGAGAGAGTAACAATCATCAAAAAGAACAGCCACATCCCAGCCTTACCGATAAAAGGTGATAGAGTCTCTGATATTTGTGTTCCGATAAAGCCTACATTGATAGGGTCAAGAACCAGTGACATAAATAGTATCAGAGCTATATACATAAGAGTCCAACCTAGATAAAAATCTATATCTTTTCTTAGCTTTGGATTGGCATATAGCTGATAAAGAGGATAAAACATTATCAATATATTGATATAAGATAGATACCCAAACAAAAATAGATTGGTCTCTCCAATAGCATTACCAATCCCTCCGACAAGCACAGTATCGTGAAAAAGGGTAGAGAATATAGCATAAGTAGCAAGAATAGCCATAATTATAATAATAATTTTCAAGTTTAATCCTAAATGGTGTAATAAATTATAGATATTATATCAAATTAATATAACAACACCTTACCTAAAAGATAACTATTTTGTTTCTACCATTCTCTTTTGCATCATATAATGCAAGGTCTGCTCTATGTAGTGATTGGTGAATAGTATCATCATCCACTCCAAAACAATCCACTCCTCCACTAGTAGTAAAATTAAAACTCTTATCTTCACTTACTGATACCTCTTTTAGCTCAATATACTCTCTGATTTTTGTTGCCAATTGATACGCCTCTGTGGTATCTGTATTTGGTAATAATATAACAAACTCTTCACCTCCTATTCTAAACGATATATCATCTTCTCTAATTTGAGACTTCATACTATCAGCAAATATCTTGATAACCTTGTCTCCTACTGCGTGACCATAGGTATCATTGATATTTTTAAATTTATCAATATCTAACATAATCAAACTCAATGGTTCTTTGGTCTCTTTGGATTTTTCTATCTCCACTTTACTGATTTCAAATAGGTATCGTCTATTGTATAGATTTGTCATAGGGTCACGATTGGCTAACTCTATGAGCTTTATCTTAGATAATTCTAGTTCTTTTGTGCGTTCTTGTACCTTTGCTTCCAACTCTATATTTGAGAGATTTATTATCTCTATCTTCTCATCTTTGAGTAGTCTTATCCTATAGGCAAGAGCTAGAGAAAATAGTATCATCTCTATAAATGAGCCTATAGCCATACCATGCCTTGTGACAAAACTATATCCAATCATACCATCACTCATAAGTGAAAAGAGTGTGGACATAGGCAAAAATACACTTTGAGCTACTATATAAAATAGTGCCACTTTATTTCCCATCTTATAGCTAACAAATCCGATATAAAGCAAAAAAGGAAATGCAAATGTAGCCAATATATTTATAAAAATATACGCCTCATATAGAAATATAAGTGCCGAAATAGCAAATACCAAAGCCGTATATCCCATATATACTATAAACTTATCAACTCTAGGAAGTAGTCTTTTGGTATCTAATATACTCCTACTAAAAAATATAAGAAACACTATCATAAAAGAGATAGGAGAACCTGCCCTATAATAACCATTAGTTGAAGAAAAGCTATCCATAGGAGGAAAACTATTAAAAGCTAATTGCCATAATACAAGTGAGCTAACTAACATAATATAGAGTAGATACGATATATCCCTACTAAATATATATATAAAAAAATTATATAAAAGCAACGCTATCATTGCTCCAAAATATAGAGAATAAGCCATATTATAATCTAACATATAGCTATTTAATCCATCTTTTTCCATAATATAAAATGCTGAGAAAGTAGGATAATGAGAAAATAATCGAATATAAATCTGTTTTGTCTCTCCCTCTTTGAGTATTAGGTTAAATTGAGGATTTTGCAGTCTATTTATCTCTCCATCAATATAATAACCAACACCTTGACTCTTTTTTTCTACTCTACCATCACTAGAGATGATATAACAATCTACCTCATGGGCTAGATTTTCAGTAAAATATATAACTGTATCAATATCTTTTTTCTTATTATTACTAATATCAAATTTAAGCCAAAAAGTTGATACAGAATACCCTCTACTTATTTTATTTGATTGAGGAACAAATTTATCTATACTTCTAATCTCATCAAAACTCAATGAATTATTGACATCTTCATAAATACCAATTTCAAAATCAAAAAGATTACTCTTTTGCTTTGATATAGTCAAATTATTATAAGCAAAAAGTACATCTAGTGTTAAAAATAGTAACAATAAAACTCTTCTCATAAATCTAATCCTTCCATTATAATTACTCTTATAAAGATTGTACCAAAACTATATATGACAAAGATATACTAGAAGTAAAATTTTAAAATTATCTGATATAATAAGACATTATTATCTATATAAGAGGAATATTATGGGAATTTTTGTAGCTATTTTGGTTTTGTCAGTACTTATCTTTTTTCATGAGTTGGGGCATTTTGCTGTAGCTCGTTTTTTTGGAGTACAAGTTGATGTGTTTAGTATAGGATTTGGTAAAAAACTATACTCAAAAGTAATAGGCAAAACACAATGGAGTATATCGCTGATACCATTAGGTGGTTATGTCAAGATGAAGGGTCAAGATGATTTAGACCCTACAAAGATAAGCTATGATGATGACTCATACAATAGCAAAAAGCCATGGCAAAAGATATTGATACTCTTGGCAGGTCCATTTGCCAATTTCTTGTTGGCTTTTATTTTGTATTTTGCTATAGCCAATTTGGGTGTACCAAAGCTATTGTCATCTATTGGTAGTGTAGCACCAGATAGTCCTGCGATGAGTGCTGGTCTATTAAAGGGTGATGATATAGTCAAGATAAATAGCAAAGATATATCATACTGGGCAGATGTGGGAGAGAGTATCAATCAGACTTCTGATAATATTACTCTAGTTATCAAGAGAGAAAATGAGTTAATCACTCTCACTTTGATACCAAAAGTCATAGATGATATAAATATCTTTGGAGAGAAAATCACAAGACGAATAATAGGAATTAGCCCATCAGGCAAACAAACTACTGTATATTTCGGACTTGTAGATGGACTATATTATGCGTGGGATGAGACCAAAAAAGCATCTATGCTAATAGTAGAAAGTATCCAAAAGCTTATTACTGGTGTAGTAAGTTCAGATAAACTAGGAGGCATTATCACGATAGTTGATGTCACAGCTCAAGCTTCTAGTGCAGGACTATTGTCTCTGTTTTTCTTTACAGCTCTCATCTCGGTCAATCTAGGTGTACTCAATCTATTGCCTATTCCTGCATTGGATGGAGGACATATTATGTTCAATCTATACGAGATGTTCACAGGAAGAACTCCTAGTGAGAGTGTGATGTGGTATATGACTGTGATAGGTTGGGCTATGCTTTTGTCTCTGATGGTGCTGGGACTTTACAACGATATAAATCGACTTATAGGAGGATAATTATGCAAATATTGGACAAAGAGAGACTAAGAAAAAACTTAGATGAAGTGATATGGGATATAGAACAAGCACGGATAAGTGTAAGTGAACATCATATAGTCAAGCTAGTAACAGTAGCCAAATATACAGATATAGAGAACATCAAAACACTATATTCACTAGGACAACGAGCATTTGGAGAGAACCAAATCCAACAGCTCAAAGAGCGTTCAGCACTACTAGAAGATTTGCCTTTGGAGTGGCATAGCATAGGCTCACTACAGAAAAACAAGATAAACAATCTCATAGATTTGAGACCTGCACTAATGCACTCACTAGATAGCATAGAACTAGCCCAAGAGCTAAACAAAAAGCTAAAAGCCAAAGATAGCAAACTAAACTGCCTACTACAGATAAACTCTGCCAATGAAGAGACCAAATCAGGAGTAAGCAACACAGAAGCCTTTGATATATACCAACAAATCAAAGAGACCTGCCCTCAAATAAATCTAAAAGGTGTAATGAGCATAGGAGCAAATAGCAAAGAGCATAATATTATTCAAAAAAGTTTTGAAGATACATATAATATATATGATAAATTATCAAAAGACGGAGCAACAATATGCTCAATGGGAATGAGTGGAGACTATGAGTTAGCTATTAAGTGTGGTTCTAATTTAGTTAGAGTTGGTTCGGCTTTGTTTCGGTAAATACTAATTGAGATAGGATAAATACATCCTACTCATTCCTCAAAACACTCAATGGGTCTGTTTGTGATGCTTTTTTGGCTGGGTATAGGGCTGAGAATAGTATGATGATTGTTGTGCCTAGTATGATAAATCCAAAGTCTTCTAGTGTCAAATCTACTGGTAGTTTGGTTGTGCCATATACATCTTCTGGCATTGAGATGATGTCAAATGTTTTTAGTATCCATATTCCAAATGCTCCAAATAGTGTACCTGCTACTATTCCTGCACTTCCTATGATGATACCGAGTCTAAAAAATATAACTTTTATCTCTTGTTTTGTCGCTCCTAGTGTACGCATTAGGGCTATCTCTTTTCTCCTGCTCATCACGGTCATTAGTAGAGATGATATGATATTTAGAGATGCTACTAGGATTATGAGTAGTAGTACTAAAAATAGAGCCTTTTTCTCCATCTCCATAGCAGAGAAGAAGTTGCCATTTTGTTGCCACCATCCTTCTATTACTACTAGAGGAGGCAGTTCTTCTTTGATTTTGGCTATCTCTTCTAGTGGATTTTGGCTATATATATGGAGTCCATCATATACTCCTTTTTTGCGTTTGAGTAGTTTCTCAAATGCTTCTAGTGTGGTGTATATTATGGCTTTGTCATAGGCTTTGAGACCTGATTTGAATACTCCATCTACTACAAATCTTTTTTGTAGAGGCATAGTTCCAAATCCTATGGCTTGTTGTTCAGAGAAATATAGGGTGATTTTCTCATCTTTGGGTGCATTCATCTCAAAAGATAATCCCTCTCCTATGATGGCTCGAAATTTGCTATCTCCATCTCCTACGGCACTTTTGAATATACTATTTATCTGTGCTTCTTTGTGATAATCGACACCATAAACTAGAGAACCTTGAACCATACCTTCATTTCTTGTGATTACTTGTGTTGTGTAGTATGGACTAAATTTTAGTTTTGGGAATTTTTGTTTGAGAGAGGATATTAGATTATCGTTTACTGCTTCCTCTTCTAGTGGGAGTACGGTGAGTGGATAGTTCATTACAAATAGCTTTTTGCTAAACTCTTTTTGAGTTCCGTTCATAATTCCCATAGCAATCATTAGAACCATTACACCCATAGATATACCCAAAAATGCCAATGAAGCAGAGATAAATATAAATGGATTTTCTTTGTCGTATTTGAGGTAGTGCTTGATGATATGCCCAACAAATTTTTTGTTGGGTTTAGAGGTTTTAGACATTATGCAAGTAGTCCTTTTTTGGGTCCACTCTTTCCACAACAGCTTTTGTATTTTTTGCCTGACCCACAAGGACAAGGCTCATTTCTTTTTGGTTTTTTGGTATTTGTGATAGGACTGTTTTTCTTCTCTAATGCTATCTCTGTGCTAAGTCTAGCTTCACTTATATCACTCTCTAGTTCGTCTTTGATATTTTCTATGGCTTTCTCTTCTTCTTCTGGAGATTCAAAATTGAACTCTACTAATTGGAGTACTTTGACAGCTTCTAGCTTGATACGCATTACCAAATCTTGGAATAGTTTGTAGCTATCTTGCTTATACTCTGTTAGAGGGTCTTTTTGGTTGTATCCTCTTAGTCCAATACCAGTTTTGAGTACATCCATCTCGTATAGATGGTCTCTCCATTGAGGGTCTAGGACTTGTAGATATAGTATTCTCTCTATCTCTTCTCTTTGGGTTGGTTCTATTTGGCTCATCTTAGTCTCATAGATATTTTCCATTATATCTGCTATAGACTCTGATAAAGCATCTACATCTTTGTCTGCAAACATATCTTTGTCTATATCTATGCGTAGTTCTTCTTTGATATGGGCTACCAATCTATCCAAATCGAAATCTTCTGTAGGCATACCTGCAAATATCTCTGATTCACCTAGTAAAAATGCTATATATTCTGCACGGTTCTCTTTGATTTTATTTGCTATATCAAAATCAGAATCTAGTAATTGATTTCTAAATGCGTATATAGCTTTTCTTTGGTGATTGGCTACATCATCATACTCTAGTATATGTTTTCTGGACTCATAATGTTGGTTTTCTACCTTTTTTTGAGCTTTTTCTACAGAACGAGTAACTATTTTTGAGTCGATATACTCACCATCTTCTACACCTAGACGGTTCATAATATTTCT